>JANMMH010000215.1:0-13157 GCA_031373055.1 Rubrivivax sp.
GGTGCGAGCTCGGTGGCGCAGGAAGACTACGGTCTGGCCCACCTGGCGCGGGCCATGAACCTGGCCGCCGCGCACATCGCCCGGCGTGCGGCAGACGCCGCCAGCACGAGCGACAAGCCGCGTTTCGTGGCTGGCGCGCTGGGTCCGACGCCCAAGACGGCGAGCATCAGCCCGGACGTGAACGACCCCGGCGCGCGCAACGTCAGCTTTGAGCAGCTTCGCGACGCTTATCGCGAACAAGCCGAAGGTTTGTTAGAGGGGGGATGCGACCTCTTTCTCGTCGAGACCATCTTCGACACACTCAACGCCAAGGCCGCGATCTTTGCGCTCGACGAGTTGATGGACGAGACCGGCGAGCGGCTGCCCGTCATCATCTCCGGCACCGTCACCGACGCCTCAGGCCGCATCCTTTCCGGCCAGACCGTGGCCGCCTTCTGGAATTCGGTGCGCCACGCGCGGCCACTGGCCATCGGCCTGAATTGCGCCCTGGGCGCGGCGCTGATGCGGCCCTACATCGAAGAGCTGGCCAAGGTCGCCTCTGGCACGTATGTCAGTTGTTATCCGAATGCCGGGCTGCCCAACCCCATGAGCGAAACCGGCTTTGATGAAACGCCGGCCGTCACCGGCGCGCTGATGGAAGAGTTCGCACGCGTGGGCTTCTTGAACCTCGCGGGCGGCTGCTGCGGCACCACGCCGGAGCACATTGCCGAAATTGCGCAGCGTGTCGGCCGTTACCGGCCCCGCAACTTGCGCGACCCGCTGTTCACGGCGTTGGTGGACGAGGCTGTGGCCGCATGAGCGCCGGCAAGAGCATGCGCGTCATGCAGCTCTCAGGCCTGGAGCCGCTGGCCATCGATGAATCGTCGCTCTTCGTCAACATCGGTGAGCGCACCAATGTCACCGGCAGCCGCGTCTTCGCCAAGATGATTCTTGAAGGGCGCTATGAAGACGCGCTCTCTGTCGCACGCCAACAGGTGGAAAACGGTGCGCAGATCATCGACATCAACATGGACGAGGCCATGCTCGACTCGGCAGCGGCGATGGAGCGCTTCTTGAAGCTCATCGCGGGCGAGCCCGAGATCGCGCGCGTGCCGATCATGATCGACTCGTCGAAATGGAGCGTGATCGAGACGGGCCTCAAGTGCATTCAAGGCAAGGGCATCGTCAACTCGATTTCGCTCAAAGAGGGCGAGACCGAGTTCAGGCGCCAAGCCCGTCTGGTTCGACGCTATGGCGCGGCCACTGTCGTCATGGCTTTCGACGAAAAGGGCCAGGCCGATACCTTCGAGCGCAAGACGCAGATCTGCCAGCGCGCCTACCGGATGCTCGTCGACGAGGTCGGTTTCCCGGCCGAAGACATCATTTTTGACCCGAACATTTTTGCCATCGCCACCGGCATCGAAGAGCACAACAACTACGCGGTGGACTTCATCGAGGCCACGCGCTGGATCAAGGCCAACTTGCCCGGCGCCAAGGTCTCGGGCGGCGTCAGCAACGTCAGCTTCAGCTTCCGCGGCAACGACCCCGTGCGCGAGGCCATCCACACCGTGTTCCTCTTCCACGCCATCAAGGCGGGCCTGGACATGGGCATCGTCAATGCCGGCATGGTGGGCGTGTACGACGACCTGGAGCCCGGCTTGCGCGAGCGTGTGGAAGACGTGGTGCTCAACCGCCGGGCCGACGCCGGCGAGCGCCTGGTCGAAGTGGCCGACACCGCCAAGGGAGCCGCCAAAGACGAAACCACGCGGCTGGCCTGGCGCGTGGGCGACGTGAACCAGCGGCTGTCACACGCACTGGTGCACGGCATCACCGAGTTCATCGTGGCCGACACCGAAGAAGCCTGGCTCGCGATTCGCGACCGCGAAGGGGGTGGCCGGCCGCTGCACGTCATCGAAGGCCCCTTGATGGCCGGCATGAACGTGGTGGGCGACCTCTTCGGCGCGGGCAAGATGTTCTTGCCGCAAGTCGTGAAAAGCGCGCGCGTGATGAAGCAGGCGGTGGCGCATTTGCTGCCCTACATCGAAGAAGAAAAGCGCCTGCTGATCGACGGCGGCGGCACGGCCAAACCCAAAGGCAAGATCGTCATCGCCACGGTGAAGGGCGACGTGCACGACATCGGCAAGAACATCGTCACCGTGGTGCTTCAGTGCAACAACTTTGAAGTCATCAACATGGGCGTGATGGTGGCTTGCCAGGACATCCTGGCCAAGGCGCGTGTCGAGGGCGCGGACATCATCGGCTTGTCGGGCTTGATCACACCCAGCCTGGAAGAAATGCAGCACGTCGCAGGTGAGATGCAGCGCGACGATTACTTCCGCATCAAGAAAATTCCGCTCCTGATTGGCGGCGCCACCACCAGCCGCGTGCACACGGCCGTGAAGATCGCGCCGCATTACGAAGGGCCTGTGGTTTACGTGCCCGATGCCTCGCGCAGTGTCAGCGTGTGTTCGGAGTTATTGAGCGACGAGCGCGCGGCCAAGTACATCGCGGACTTGGAGGCCGACTACGAACATACGCGCCGGCTGCATGCGAGCAAGAAGGTCACGCCGCTGGTGACCCTGGCGCAGGCGCGCGCCAACAAGGCGGCGATGGACTGGGCCGCGTACACACCACCCGTGCCCAAATTCATAGGCCGGCGTGTCTTCAAGAACTACGATCTGGCCGAGATCGCCGCCTGCATCGACTGGGGTCCGTTCTTTCAAACCTGGGACCTGGCCGGCAAGTTCCCCGACATCTTGCGCGACGAGGTGGTCGGCGCCGAGGCCACACGTGTCATGAGCGACGGCAAGCGGCTCTTGCAGCGCGCGATTGATGGGCGTTGGTTGCAGGCCAGTGGCGTCATCGCGCTCTTGCCGGCGAACACGGTGGACGACGATGTCATCGAGGTCTATGCCGATGAGACGCGGCAAAGCGTGGTGCTGCGCTGGCAGCCCTTGCGCCTGCAAAGCGAGCGCCCGACGGTCGATGGAACGAAGCGCCCCAACCGCAGCCTTGCCGACTTCATCGCGCCCAAAGGTGTGAGGCCAGACTACATCGGCCTCTTCGCCGTCACGGCCGGGCTGGGCATCGAGAAAAAGGAAATCCAGTTTGCTAACGACCATGATGATTATTCCGCCATCATGCTCAAAGCCCTGGCCGACCGCCTGGCCGAAGCCTTTGCCGAACGCCTGCACCAGCGTGTGCGCATGGACTTTTGGGGCTATGCGGCGGATGAGCAGTTGAGCAATACCGAGCTCATCGCCGAGCAGTACCGTGGCATTCGCCCCGCACCTGGCTACCCGGCCTGCCCGGACCATTCGGTCAAGCGCGCGATGTTTGAGGTGCTGCAGGCCGCCGAGATCGGCATGCACTTGACCGAAAGCCTGGCCATGACACCGGCGGCCAGCGTGAGCGGCTTCTACCTGGCGCACGATCAAGCGGCGTACTTCAACGTCGGGCGCATCGGGGACGACCAGGTGCGTGACTTCGCGCAGCGCCAGGCCATCGAGCTGGCGCTGGCGCGGCGGCTGTTGGCGCCGGCGCTGGGCTGAAGACGCAAGCCTTGCAAGCGACGGTAAGGCGGGGCCCGTTCGACAACGATTGATGACATGGCGCAGCCGCGCCGTCGGCGATGATGTCGCGCCTATTTCGAGGGGACGACCTTGAGTGCACGAATCACGAAGACTGCTGCGGCGGTTCTGCTAACGCTGTTATTGACCGCATGCGGGGGCGGTGGTGGCGGCACACCCAGCCCATCGCCGACGCCCACGCCCGCGCCGCCACCGGTGGTCATCGAAAGACCCGCCACACGTGCTGAAGCCGCGCGCTTCCTCACGCAGGCCACTTTCGGCCCGAGCGAAGGCGACATCGACCGCGTGATGACTCTCGGCTACGCGGCCTGGATCGATGAGCAACTGGCGCTGCCCGCCGCCTCGCATCGCAATACCTGGGAAGCGGCCGACGCGGCCATCAAGCTCGTCACGCCGAGCTCGTCTGCCGGGCAAAACGACGTGCTCTACAGCTTCTGGCAGCAGGCCATCACCGGCCCCGACCAGCTGCGCCAGCGCACCGTCTTCGCGCTGTCGCAAGTCTTCGTCATCTCCATGCAAGAAGGCAGCGTGGCCGACCAGCCGCGCGCCGTGGCCGCCTGGCTCGACATGCTGGGTGACAAAGGCCTGGGCAACTATCGCGACTTGCTCGAAGCGGTGTCGCTCCACCCGCTCATGGGCGCCTACCTTTCGCACCTGCGCAACCAGAAGGCCGACCTGCGCACCGGCCGCGTGCCCGACGAAAACTATGCGCGCGAAGTGATGCAGCTCTTCTCCATCGGTGTCGCCAAGCTCGACGAAGGCGGACGTGAAAGCGCGGAGGCGACCTACACCTCGGCCGACATCAGCGGCCTGGCCAAGGTCTTCACCGGCTGGAGCTACGCCTGCCCTGCCTTTCCGCAAAACAGCTGTTTCTCGGGTGGCAGCTACAACGGTGTGAGCGACCCCGACCGCTGGCTCAAGCCCATGCTGGGCTACCCGCAGTACCACAGCACCGAAGAGAAGAAGTTTCTCGGCGTGACGGTGCCGGTGCAGTCGACTGCAGACCCCGGCGCCAGCCTCAAGGCGGCGCTGGATTCGCTCGCCGCGCACAGCAACGTTGGGCCCTTCCTGGGCAAGCAGCTGATCCAACGCCTGGTCACCAGCAACCCGAGTGAAGCCTACGTGGCGGCCGTGGCGCGGGCTTTTGCGAATAACGGCGCGGGTGTACGGGGCGACATGAGGGCTGTCGTGAAGGCCGTGTTGATGCACCCCGAGGCGCGCCAGAGCAGCGACCGTGCGGGCAAGCTGCGCGAACCTGTGCTGCGTTTGTCGGCGCTGCTGCGGGCCTTTCCGCATACGTCGGAGACCGGCAGATGGCGCATTGGCAACACCGACAACCCGGGCACGTCGCTCGGGCAGACCGCCTTGCGCGCGGGCTCGGTCTTTAACTTCTACCGCCCCGGCTACATCGCCCCAGGCTCGCGCATGGCGCAGGCGGGGCTGGTGGCGCCTGAGATGCAGCTCGTGCACGAGACCACTGCCTCGGGCACCATCAACACGCTGCGTGATGTGGTGTCGACGGGCGTGGGCGCCAACGCGCCCAGCGGGCGGCGCGACATCCAGGGTAACTACAGCGCCGAGCTGGCGCTGGCCGACAAGCCGGCCGATCTTGTAGACCGCGTGCTGGCCAAGCTGGTGCTCGGCACACCGCCCGCCACGCTGAAAAGCGAGATCGTGGCGGCGGTGACGAGCATCGCCATCCCGGCACTCACCGCCAACGCCAGCAACCAGGCGGCGGTGGATACGGCGAAGCGTTCGCGCGTGAACACGGCACTGCTGCTCACGCTGGTGTCACCCGAATTCCTGGTGCAGAAGTAGGAGCGCGCGATGAACCACCACAACGCAACACGTCGCCTCTTCCTTCGCCACAGCGCCCGTCTCGCCGCGCTTGCGGGACCCGCCGCGCCGCTGGCGCTGAACCTGATGGCGGCAGGCTCGGTGCTGGCGCAGACCGCCAACGACTACAAAGCCTTGGTGTGCATCTTTCTGTACGGCGGCAACGACGCTTTCAATATGGTGCTGCCGACCGACACCGCGTCGTGGGCGGCCTACAGCACGATCCGAAACCAGGCGCCCGATTCGATCGCCCTGCTGGCACCGGGCACTGCGCCGGTCGTCAGCGCCGCCGCTGGCTCGCCAGCGCGGCTGGGCGGCGTGCTACCCATCCTGCCCGCCACGCCACAAGGCCGCAGCTTCGCGCTGCACCCGGTGATGGCGAGCTTGCAGAGCCTGTTCAACGTCGACAAACGACTGGCCATCGTGCCCAACATCGGGCCGCTGATCCTGCCGACCACCAAGGCGCAATACGGCCAGGCCAGCCACCCGCGGCCGGCGCGGCTGTTCTCGCACAACGACCAGCAAAACACCTGGCAGGCCCTCGGCCCCGAAGGCGCCACACGCGGCTGGGGCGGGCGCGTGGCCGACATGCTGGCCAGCGCCAACGGCCAGCCGATCTTCAGCGCGCTCTCGGTGGCGGGCAATGCGGTGTGGCTCTCGGGCGATACGGTGCGGCCCTACCAGGTGGGCACGGCCGGGGCCATTCGCCCGGGGCTGGACGCCAATGGGCGCTTGTACGGCTCGACGGAAGCCGGCGCGGCGCTCAACCGCATCATCGGCAGCGCACGCGGCACGCATTTGCTGGAAGGCGACATTGCCGAGGTGGCCAAGCGCACCATCGACGCCGAGGTCGCGCTGCGCACGGCCCTGCGCGCACCCAGCGACGCCGCCTTCGGCACCGCACCGGCCAGCGGCGCCTACAACGCCAACAACGACCCCAAGCTCCAGTACGACAACCCGCTCACGGGTGTCAGAGCATTCAACCCGTTAGCACAGCAGCTGCAAGTGGTGGCGCGCATGGTCGACGCCGCGCAAAGCGGCGCAGTGAACGCGCGACGGCAGGTGTACTTCGTCTCGATGGGCGGCTTTGACAACCACGACTTGCAAAACCGCAACCAGGCCGACCTCTTCGCGCGGCTGGCGCATGCCATGCGCTACTTCGACACCACGCTGGGCGCCATCAACGCGCGCAACAAGGTCACCAGCTTCACGGGCTCGGATTTCGGCCGCACGTTCACGAGCAACGGCGACGGCACCGACCACGGCTGGGGTTCCCACCACTTCGTGATGGGCGGCGCGGTGCGCGGGGGGGAGCTCTACGGCCGCTTCCCCACGCTCGGCGCGAAGAACGCCGCCAACAACAACTTCGACAGCAGCCCGGATCAGCTGGGCAACGGCACCCTATTGCCCGAGACCTCGGTCGACCAGCTCGGCGCCACGCTGGCACGCTGGTTCGGGCTGACGGACGCGCAGGTGGCGGACGTCTTCCCGAACATCGTGAATTTCAATGTGGGGCGAAGGGACCTTGGGTTTATGGGGTGAGCGGGGCGGGGGTGGCGCGGCGGCGTGAGATGGCGCCGATGGCTAGCAGTGCGGCCACGCTAAGGGCCAGGGCACTCGGCTCAGGGATGAGGGTGCCGCGGATTTCACCGCCGGGGAAGCCTACGCCGCCTTGGGCCGGGCCTCGGGTGTGGATGTTGAAGTAGGTCTCGCCGCGCCCCATGGCGGCGAAGAGGCGCGTCTCGGCCAGGGCAAGTGAACCGCCGCTGGAGGTGATGAAGGCTGCGTTCCACGATGAAGCCAAAGTCATGTCGTAGAGAGCATCGAAGGTACCCGCTGTGACGCCTAGCGGGAAACCCACGAAACTTGGCGTGGTTGTCGCGACGCCGGCGTTGGCGAGCGGGTTGGCCTGACAGCAATGGATATGGGCCGCGGTGGTGATGTCGAGCAACCCCGAGAACTCGGCGCGCACACGCATCGTGTGCGCGACGTCGTCGTAAAGCACCTCGGCCCAGCCCGTTGCGGGGGTAATGACGTCGGGGTTCTCGGCCAAACCTGTCAAATCAGCGGTGTAGCGAATGACGCCTGCCTGCGCCGTCGTGATACCGAGCACAGCGCCAACAAGCGCCGCCAGGACCATCCATTTGCGCATCATGTGAATCTCCGGGTTGGTTGAGCTGGCCACCGTCGTTGCGGCCATGCCTGAGGATGGAGATACCCCTCGTCGTCATGAACCATTCCTATTGCTCGCCTCGCACCCCGCGAACGCGGGGACGGGTTTACACGAACCCACCCACGAACCTCACCCCTGTACCGCCCGCTGCATCTGCAAAGTCTCCGCAATCGCCGCCACGCCAACTTCCTCAGCCCCAGCCAAATCCGCAATCGTGCGCGCGACCTTGAGCGAGCGGTGCAGGCGCCGGCCTGACCAACCCAGGCGCTCAGCGGCACTCAGCAAGAAGCGGTTGGCCGCTGCGTCAGTGGCGCAGTAGCGGGCAATCTCCGCAGCACTCAGCTCGGCGTTGGGCCGACCTTGGCGCGCCATTTGCCGCTCACGCGCAGCGGCCACGCGCGCGGCCACGACCGTGGTGGCGTCGCCCTCGGGCAGCGCCATCAGCGCGGCAGGGGCCACCGCCATCACTTCAATCTGCAAGTCGATGCGGTCCAGCAGTGGGCCCGACAAGCGCGAGCGATAACGCCCAACTTGATCGGGGCTGCAACGGCATTCACGCGCGGCCTGGGCGCCGGCGCCGAAGTAGCCACAGGGGCATGGCCGCGTCCCCTTTTTGCCATACACCAGAGTGGTGCGGAAAGTGGGGAGAGAACGGCCGGGGTCACACCCGGTGTCGTTTGCCGAGTACTTCAAGGCAGCAAGACTGAAGCGAGCGCTCACCCAAAAAGAGGCGGGCGCTCACCTCGGCGTGACCGAGTGGACCGTGCTCA
The DNA here is from genome assembly GCA_031373055.1 of Rubrivivax sp. GTDB lineage: Bacteria > Pseudomonadota > Gammaproteobacteria > Burkholderiales > Burkholderiaceae_C > Rubrivivax. Next base: position 8,349 of record JANMMH010000215.1, read on the forward strand.
ACTGGGAGAAGGGACGGACGACGCCGACGATTGCTGATCTTCCGACGGTCGAAGCGTTCATCGGTTACTCGCTTGCGCCGACAGCCCAAAGTCTGGGCGAGCGGATGCGGGAGTACCGACGGAGGTGTGGGCTGACGATCACGGAGGCTGCCACAAGCGCGGGCGTCTCCGAAGACGGCTGGGCCGAGTGGGAGCGGACGAGCATCATCAGGAACAGGCGGTGCCGGGAGGCGGTGGACCTGATGCTGGCATCGATGGGGTGATCACCGCCGACACCGTGAACAGATTCAAGAGCGTCCGCAGGGGCGCTCTTTTCTTGTCATCGTTGGTCGATTCGCGCATGGGCGACACCTCGACCCCAATATGCGTAGTAAGGTACTAAACTCCACATAATGAACGGGTTCACTACAAGCGAAGCTGTGCGATTGACCGGCATCAAGAAGGACATGCTCAACTACCTCTGCAAGATGCAGTTGGTGATCCCGACAGTGAGCCGTCGTCAGGGCAAGCGCGGACACGGGCTCGAACGGCGCTACAGCTTTACCGATCTCATCGCCTTCAAGGTCGTCAGGCGTCTCGCGGCGTCAGGCGTCCAGCCCCTGAAGGTTCGGAAGGCCATCCGCGAACTACATGCGTTCGGCGTGTCCCTGCATAAGCTGCCGGCCAGCCACGTGGTCATGCTCGGCACGAGCGCTTACCTTTGGAACGGCGAGGGCGATCCGTTCCGGGTGGTTGACGGACAGCAGGCCTTCGCCTTCGTTCTTGATGTCGCCTCCATCAGGGAAGAACTGATCCGGGACATCGGCCAGCGTGCGGCATGATCCGACGCTGAACCAGGAGACCTTCATGAGCGCACCAGGACAAGAGTTCCGCGACGCCGAGTACCTCGGCTGGGGCTATCTCGCGGTCACGAGCGTCGAGCTGCTTGAACGCGTCCTTGCCGGGCAGGCGCTGGATCAGGATGACGCGCACAACCTGGAGCGCGCCCGGCAGTTCCTCGTCGATGCTGCGAGCGGCGCGAAGCTGGTGCAATCAGGAGTGCCGTCCAACGTGAGTCCGGTAGAGACGGTGCGGAAGTTTTCATACGCGGTGGAGCCGCTCCGCCATGTGCGGCACAACCTGCCTCCACCGGAGGTCGGGCTGGTTTTCGACAAGATGGCATCGTCGATTGACGCGGCGCTGCATCAGGGCGCGCAGGCCGACCGTACCGAGCTGGCATTCACCAAATCGTTCTTCCAGCAGCTGCATCACATGCTGCTGGACATCATCGAGTCCGGCAAACGACGGACTGGAACTGACTTTTCGTTTGGCGCTTCCATGATGGTTCATGCCTGACCCTGCCGCGTTCACGCCGCTGGAGCACTGGCGGCGTCGAACGCGTCAGTATGTTTCAGGGCTGCTTCAGCGGATCGACGAACTCTCCGTATCGGACTACCCCGCCCAGACGCCCGCCCAGGTCATCGCGTTCCTCCAGGACTTCCTCGGCGTCATCAACGCCGAGATTGGCAAGGCCGCGAGCCAGGACAAGCTCCGCCTCCTCAGTCAGATCACGCACCAGCTGGGGACGTTCATCCAGTGGCTCGACAACGCGCATACGGGGCAGACCCCGCGGGGACTGGTCCAGCTGCTCAAGAACATGATGGACGGCCTCGCTCCCGGCTCGCGCGTCATCGCATCCCCCGGCGCAGAGTACAACTATTCAATTCTCGACCTGGGGCAGCTGCTAACAGGGCTTGTCCAGAAGTTCGTCCCGCTGTCGAAGCAGCCGGGCTTTGCGGACCATCTCACCCAGCCGATCAAGCTAATCCTGTTCCCACGGATCGAGCGCGACAACGTCCTGACCCACGCGATCTTTGGACATGAGTTGGGCCATCCGATCGCGACCGAATTCCTGAACGCCGAGATCAGCGATCCGGCCTACAGTGCGGCGCAGACGGCGATCCAGCAGCAGATCGGCGGCTACGTCGCTGGCATGCCGGACGCGTCATCCCTGACTCCGGCGCAGACGCTTGACCGCGTGACGCGCCTGTTCAAAGTGGTCCTGGAACTTCGCAAACGCGCCCTGGAGGAATTGATCTCCGATACCGTCGGCATCCTTCTTTACGGGCCGAGCGCGTTCTTCGCGATGTTCGAGGTGCTGTGGGTCGGCAACTGGGACTCCCCGCCGCAGCACGACGGCTGGTATCCGCCCTCGCGCATGCGCATCCGCCTGGGCTTGCAGCTGCTTGATGATCTGGGCTGGCCGCAGGCCATCCACCAGATGCAGGCCGACCCTCTCGCGGGTGCGTATGCGACCGCGGCCGTCTCGTTCTTGACAGAGGGCCGCAGCCTGGCAGGCGTGACCACGGACGAGCAGGCTATCGATGCCGAGCCGGTCCTCAAGATTGCCTACGACTGGATGCGCGGCTCTCTGGCCGCTGCCATGACCTTCTCGAAAGGACGCGTGGACGCAGTCGCATACAAGGCCGCAACGATCGCTGACCTGCCGGGGCTGCTGGAGCGGTTGCAGATCGGTGTGCCGCCCAACGAACTTGGCGACCCGCTGGAGCCCCGCGCGGTTGATTGTCGAAGCGCTCTTCTGGCGGCGTGGTTCTACAAGCTGCGGGGTCTGAGCCCTTCGTCGTCCGAACCCTTGTCCGCGCGTGAAACCGAACGCCTCAACCAGAACACGCTGCGCGCGGTCGAGTACATCATCCTGCAGGACGACTACCTCAAGGAAACTCGGCCAGCGACGACCCCTGGGCCGACACCGGGAGCGGTACCGTGAGCGTGCTGGGCCGGAACCGGCTTGAAGCCCTGTTCGGCCATGCCAGCGTGAACGAGCGGCTGATCATGACGCCGATGCTCAGTCGCGGACAGATCGGCGATGCCTCCATCGACATCCGCGTCGGCAACGACTTCATCGTCACCCGGCGCGGCAATCTCGCCAAGCTGGACCCGGCGACGGACGATGTGCGGGAGCACCGGTACCAGACGAAGCACTACGTCAACGTGGGCGACTGCTTCTACCTGCATCCGCATGAACTGGTTCTCGCCGGGACGCTGGAGTACTTCCGGCTGCCGACGAACGTGGCGGCCACCGTCACTTCAAGGTCCCAGTGGGGCCGCGCGGGCCTGGTGATCGCGACCGCAACGGCAGTGCATCCAGGCTTCTCCGGCTCCATCACGCTCGAATTGCTGAACCTCGGCGAGGTTCCACTCGTGCTCTACCCGGGCACCCCCGTGGCGCAGATCGTCTTCTTCGACTGCGACGGCGGAACGCCCTATCAGGGGGAGATGGCGCACAAGACCGGCGCGCACTTTCCGGGTCTCTCGCGCGCCGCGAAGACGGCCGATACGCAGTACTGGACGAAGCGGCGAACGCCGATTTGAGACAGCGCAGGCGCGTGACGGTGAAGGCCCGGCGCAGACCGAGCCTTTGATCATTGACCAGGAAATGAAGCCTGCCGAAGAGCGAGACTGTGGTTCATGTCGACAGGCTCATCGCTAACATCATTTGCACCGGGTCGTTGCCCGCAGACGACGAGCCTGATGCGGGCTTCTTGGGCCAGGAGCATGGCCAGTGAGGCGTTTATTTCCTCGATTTTGCTGAGCGTGGTCTCTCGTGCATTCGTGTGATCGGCGTACTTTCCGTGAGCGTCCAGCCATCCCACCCTGCGTAGCGCCGCCGCGCCCCTGACGATGGTGTCCACCTATTCGATTGGTGGACACCTACGCATCCCAAGTCCCAATCCAGAAGTTGGGGCAATCGAAACCGCGTCAGGCTCCAGGCACCAGCCACGGACCCCCCAGGGCCGTCCACAGGCTTGTCTTGTGGACGGGAGGCCTGTCCACGGCGGGCGCATTAGGTAGCGCCATTCAACCAATCAAAGGCGCCAGTCGTTGGATATGCTTATCAGCAAGAAATGAAAAGTCCTTCCAGTTATCGAATTCAAGCGAACTCGATTCAGTCAATTTATACAGTTTGGCAAAGTCGCCAAGTTTGTTTCTAAACTCTTTATACTCAGAAACAACATGACTCGCATCTGGAAGAGGCGCCGTACCTTGGATTTTCATATTCAAGAAACTACGAATACACTCAATTGCCTTCAGCGGATCTCCAAAATGGCAGGCACCATCGCCTCCCTTTAAATCACTGAGAGTTATATCAGCCCGGTGCTTAATACTATCGAGCACCATTATATGGCGGCGCTCATTAAATCGATGTGGACTGTACCGCAATGTCCCATAAAAAATCCCGCACTCAAACGGCATGTTGAATCGCGGAGGTTTCCCGTTCGCCTCGACACGACTGACATCGTGGACGCCGAATCGGCAGTCATGAATTATTCGCAGTATCTTGGACAACCTACTCTCTCCAGCATCCGATTCTTCAAGTGCCGATCGAGGAACGAAGTTGTAGTAACGAATGGCGAAGGTGATGGCATGTAATGTCGGCCGATAGTCGTCGTCGAATGGGCAGTTGATGAAGACACTTTGATTGAACCGACCCTTATTATCATCAGACTTCGCATTCTTCGTACTCATATGGAATACTCAGGTAAAAGAAAGCCTCGGTGCAACCGAGGCTTGGTAGCGTGATTGTGCTCTTTACGCGCGGCGTTGTTCTAGCAGTGCGTCCCCTTCAATCTCGATTTGACGAGGAACACTCGACTTGTAAGGGAGCTTCACTCGTTCGAAACGCCAGATGATTTTTTTTCCTGCAATCGTCTCTTCGCGCGGTTGCTGAGGTCGATTGCTCAAGATCTTCTTGATGGCAACAGCCTTTCGTCTAACTTTGGGCATTTACCGTGCTCCGTTCTTGAACCG
>JANMMH010000255.1:0-6675 GCA_031373055.1 Rubrivivax sp.
TCGAGGAACTGGCGCGCCAGGTGCAGCCCCGGCTCGCGCCAGTGCAGCCACAGGTGGTAAGCCGCAAAGCTAACAAGCATCGCACGCATGCGGAAGTTCAACCAGCCGGTGGCGCACAGCTGGCGCATGCAGGCGTCGACCATCGGGAAGCCAGTGCGACCTTCGCACCAGGCTTGCAGGCGCTCTTGGTTGACCGGGCCTTCGTGCACACCGTCGCCCGCTCGCAGCCCGTCAACCGTGCGTGCCACGTTGCGCCACTCCATAGTCGGCTCGTCTTCGAGCTTTTGCATGAAGTGGCAGTGCCAGCGCAAGCGGCTGGCGAAGCCGCGCAAGGCGTAGGCCAGGTTGCGGTCGGGCGTGGCGGCGATGCGCGCCTCGGTGGCCTGGTGCACGCAGCGCATCGAGATCGTGCCGAAGGCCAGGTGCGCGCTGAGGCGGCTGCAACCCTCGGCAGCACTGAGCGGGCTCGACATCGCACGGCGATAGTCGCGGCCGCGGCCGCCGAGAAAGCTGTCGAGCGTGGCCCACGCGGCACGTTCGCCGCCCGCTGGCAACGCTGCGGCCAGGGCCGGCAGGCCCAGCTCGCGCAGCGTGGGCACGGCGGTCGATGCCAGGCCGCTCGCAGCGTTGAAGCCGCGAGCCGCCATGGCTTCGGGTGCGTTCATGCGCTGCGCCCACCGCCCGGCCCAGCCCGTGCGCGAGCGCAGGCGCCGCACCACGCCGGTCTGCGGCGACTCCACCCAGTGCACGCCCTGGCTGCGACACCACACGGCCACGGCCAGGTCGCGCGTGTAGCTCCAGCCCGGGCCGGTTTCTTCGTGGCTGAAGAGGTGCGTGAAGGCGAACTCGCGTCGCAGTGCTTGCAGCACCTCGGGCATGGCGCCGGTGCGCACCAGCAGCGTCAGTCCACGCGCTGCCAGGTCGCGCTGCAGCTCGGCCACGCAGTCGAGCAGGAAGCCGACGTGGCGTGGGTCGCACTCGGGGCTTTGCAGCCACTGCGGCTCGATCACCAGCAAGCCCAGCGCGCTCTCGAAATGCATCGCTTCGGCCAGGGGGGCGTGGTCGCGCACGCGCAGATCGCGTTTGAACCAGACCAGCGCGGCGGTGGCGGTCACCGTGCAAGCCTCGTGCGTCGCGGCATCAAAGTGGCGGCATGACGTTGCGCCTACCGCAGCAGCAGCGCCGCCGCCCCGGCCAGGCAACTGAGGCTTGCCACCAGGGTCAGCCGCCAGCGCATGGGCAGCCAGGCGTGCAGCTGAAAGCGTGGATACAGCAACCGGTCGACCGCAAAGCAGGCCCACAGCAGAGCGGCGATCAGCAACAGCCCCGTCGCAGGGCCCAACAGCAGTGCGACCCAGCCCAGCAAGCTGGGCACCACGCCCCACAGCAGCGACGGCATGGGCCGGGCAGACGCCTCACGCTCCTCACGCATGACCAAGCCCCAGTGGATGGCGCCCAAGAAGCTGGCGATGGTGGCGCCGTAGCCCAGCAGCGCCGTGCTCGCCGGCGGCCAGTCAGCTGGCCACCCCGCCCAAAGCGCCGCTGCCAAGCCCACGAACGGAATCAACCCGCCCATGCCAAGGCGCCGGGCCCAGAGCGACGGGCCTGCCTTGCCCGCCGTCATCCGTCGGCGTCCCTCGGCTCAGCAGGCGCCGCGTCGGCCGGGCTGACGAAGGCAGGGCGGCACATCTTCTCGCCATCCCATTGCTGGCCACACCAGCAGTGGCCTTCGGTGTCGATGATGCAGGTGCCGCTGCCGCAGCAGCGTGGATCGTCACTCATGGGGAACTCCTGGTGATCGTGTGCAGCATGGTCAGCGTACTGTCCACGTAAATTCAACGTTAGTTGATCGTCACTTCAGCGTCACTTCACAAGCGGCCGCACGGTGGTGAAGCCGCCGTCCACCGCAATCACCTGCCCCGTGAGCCGCGCCGCGCCGTCGCCGAGCAGCCAGGCCATCACGTCGGCGACCTGCGCAGCGGTCTGCACGCCGCCCAGCGGGTACTGGCGCGCGGCGCCTTCGCGCATGGCGGGCAGCTTGAGCATGCTCGCCGTCATCGGGGTCTCGGTCATGCCCGGAGCCACGGCATTGATGCGCAGGCCTTGTGCCGCGTAGGTGGCCGCGGCGCTGCGCACCAGCGCTTCCACGCCGCCCTTGGCCGCAGCGATGGCTTCGTGATTGGCCACACCGATGCGCGCCACCACCGAGCTGGCGAACACGGCGGCACCGGGCGCGCCCGGCAGCGCCGCAATCCATGCCTGCAGCATGAACACCGCGCTGTCGAGGTTGACGCGCAACACCTCGCGGTAGGCCTCCGTGCGCGTGCGGTGCAGCGGCGCGATCAGCGTGCTGCCCACGCAATGCGCCAGCAGCGTGGGTGCGGCGCCCAGCGCTTCTTGGCAGGCGGCGATGGCCAGCGCGGCGCCCTCAGGCGTGGTGGTGTCGGCGGCGATGCGCACGCTGGCGTCCACATCGGCAAGCCGGCTGGCATCGCGCCCCACCGCAGCGACACGCAAGCCCTGAGCGTGCAGTTGGCGCGCCAAAGCGCGGCCGATGCCGCCGCTGGCACCGGTGATGAGGGCGATGGAAGTCATGGTGTGTGTTGCAAAAGTGAAGGGGGTGAAGTCAACGTGGTGCGTTGTCGTGAGCGTTCGGCCGCTGCGGGCCAGGCCGCTCCAGGCGCGCGGCAAAACGCTGCAGCGTCGGGCGCCAACGCAGGAAGCCTCGGTACGCGCGCTCCATCGCCCAAGCCGCGCCCGGCAAGCGCCCCACCATGGCCAACCAACGCCAGCCCGGCAGCGCGGCCCACAGCGCCAGAAAAGCCTGCGCGCCGCCGAGCAGTTCACCGTCGCGGCGGCGCACGTGAAAGCGCGCCAGCAACTGCTCGCGCGTGGTGCCGGGCGGCAGCGCCGATGGCAACGGACATGCGGCGTCGCTGACATCGGCGAAGCACACCGGCGCATCCGAGCGCAGTGGCTTCATGCCGCGATAGACGCCGATCTCGCGGCGGCAAAGCGGGCACCCGCCGTCGTAGAGCACGGTCAGCGCCGGGGGCTCACGTCCTGGGTCGTGCATCGGCTCGGTCACCATGCCGGCACCTCATTCACAGCCAGCAAGTCGGCGGCCGAGTCCAGGCCGCGTGAGCTGCGGGCCCACCACTGCGAGAAGGAGTCGCAGCGGCCGTCGACGGCTGGAAACAGTGCAGGCGCGGCCTCGCACGCTGCAACGCGCGCCAGCCACGGCGCGAGGTGCGGCTCGCCCACGCTGCGCACGCTGCGTGCGCCCTGCAATGCCGCGCCGATGGCGGCGGCGTCGCCATACCAGCGCTGCGAGGTGAGCTCGGCCATGCGGCCGCCGACAAAGTGCCAACGTCGCTCGCTCCACGGCCAGGCACGGTGAAATTCGTCCAGGAAGACGCCGACCACCCGCGTGTCGGCGGGCAGTGCGGCTGGCAGTTCACCCAGGCTCCAGGGGTGCACGAGCCAGACGTCGCGGCCGGCGACCGCAGTGGCGTCGGGCGCCGTCAAGCCAAGCTCTCTGGGCGGCTCGGCGCGAAGGGCTGGCTCCATCGCTGATGCGCCGCCAGGCTGCGCGCCGAGCTCAACATGAGCATGCCGCACAGGCTGGCGCGCCATCCGGTCAAGCGCCTCGTAAGTCGTGTCGATCACGCTGCCGGGGCTGTGCCACGGCGCAGGCGCATAGCGGGCCACGTTGCCGGCGTTAAAGAGGTAGGGCTTCTGGCTTGCGGTGCCGGCCACCCATTGCCAGCTGAGGTGGTTGCTGGCCAGGTCGCCGTCGAGCAGGTGGCCGTAGAGCCAATCGGCGCCAGTGCGCCAATGCACTTTGCGCACATGCACCACGTAGCTGGCCAGCCACATGCGCGCATGGTTGTGCAGCGTGCCGCTGGCGTAGAGCGCACGCACGGCTTCGTCCACCACCGGCACACCGGTGCACGCTTGGCGGATGTCGGGGGGCAGCTCGCGGGCGTAGGCCGCGTCGGGCAGCGGGCCTTCGTGCAAGGAGCGCAGGATGCCCGCGCCGCGGTGCTGCCAGACATGGCGGAAGTAGGCGCGCCAGCCGAGTTCAAAGACAAACTTGTGCTGCACGTCCAGCACATGGCGCGCGGCCACGCCGGCCAACACATCTGCGGGCGTGACGAAGCCATGCGTGATGTACGGCGACAAGCCGCTAACGGCGCCGTCGAGTGCGTTGCGTGTGCGTGCATAGGCGGCCGGGCGCACGGCGGCAATGCGCGCCTGTGCGGCGACGAGCGTGGGTGCGAAGGTTTTAAACATGCTGCTCTGCGCCCGCGCCGACCTCGCCGCGCCGGATCGCCGCCGCGCGTTCGCTCACCGCCTGCTTTTGCTCGTCGCTCAGGCGTGCCACGTTCTTCACTTGCAAGGCCATGCGCGGGTTCTTGGCCAGCGCGACTTCATGGCGCATCAGGAAGTCCCAGTAAAGGGTGGTGAAGGGGCACGCGCGCTCGCCACTGCGCTGCGCCGGGTCGTAGCGGCAGCCTTTGCAGTGCGGGCTCATGCGCTGGATGTACTTGCCGGTGGCGATGTAGGGCTTGCTGGCCATCACGCCGCCGTCGGCGTACTGGCTCATGCCCAGCGTATTGGGCAGCTCGACCCATTCCACGGCGTCGACGTAGACGGCCAGGTACCAGGCATGCAACTGCGTCGGCCTCACGCCCAACATCAGCGCATACCCGCCCGTAACCATCAAGCGCTGGATGTGGTTCGCGTAGCCATGGTTCAGCGTCTGCGCCAGCGCGTCGCGCAGGCAGGCCATGTCGGTGGCACCCGTCCAGTACCACGCGGGCAGGTCCTGATCGGCACCCAGCGCATTGCGCTCGCCATAGGCTGGCATCTGCGTCCAGTAGATGCCGCGCACGTACTCGCGCCAGCCCAGGATCTGGCGGATGAAGCCTTCGACACTGGTCAGGGGTGCCTGCCCGTTGTGATGCGCCGCCTCAGCCGCCGCCACCACCTCGCGCGGGTTCAGCAGCTTCAGGTTGAGTGCCGCCGACAGGTGCGCGTGGTAGAGCCACGGGTCGCCCGGCCACATCGCGTCCTGGTAGTGGCCAAAGAGCGGCAGGCGCTGTGTGATGAAAGCCTGCAAGGCTTGCAGCGCCTGCGCGCGCGTGACGGGCCAGGCGAAGCTGTCCAGCCGCCCGGGGTGGATTGCGAAGCGGGTGTTGACGAGTGCCATCACCTCGCGCGTTAGGGCGTCGGGTGCGAACGATGTGCGCGGCGGCACGGGGCCCGGGCCGCCGGCGCCAAAGGCCTCGCGGTTGTCGGCGTCGAAGTTCCATTGGCCACCGACAGGCTCATCGTCCTGCATCAAGACGCCGTGGCGCTTGCGTTGCTCGCGATAGAAGTACTCCATGCGCAGCGACTTGCGGCCTTGGGCGTGGGCCGCGAACTCGCGCACGCTGACGAAGCAGTGGCGGTCCTCGCGGATGTCCAGCGGCAGCGCGTTGGCCTCGGCCACGGCCTTGATCACCTGCAGCACGCGCCAGTCGCCCGGGGCTGTCATCACCAGCCGAGAAGGTCGCAAGCGCGCGATGTCGGCCTGCAACTGCGCACCCAAACTGCCTGCGTTGCCTGGTGCATCCAGGCGGGTGTAGTGCAGCGGGCGGCCGGCCGCTTGCAGGGCGAGCGCGAAGTGGCGCATCGCCGCCAGGAACATCACCGTGCGCGGCTTGCTTGACCACACATACGTCGACTCTTCGGCCACCTCGGCCATCCAGACGGCGTCAACAGCGGCGTCGAAGCCGTCGAACGCTGCCGCGTCGAGATCGAGCTGGTCGCCCAGCACGACGATCAAGGCGCGCAGCTCAGCCACGCGTTGCCCTCTTGCGTCGGCACGCGTCGGAGCAGTACTTGACGTCGGCCCAGTTCTTCGCCCAGTGGCGCCGCCAGCTCATCGCCAAGCCGCAGCCCACGCAGGTCTTGCTCGGCAATGCGGTCTTGTTGCCGCGAAAGCCGACGCGCAACTTGGCGCTTGGTGGCGTCACCGTCAAATCCTTCGGCGGGCCAGCAGGTTCAAGCCTTCTTGGCCCAGGCGCTGCACCAGCCCGCGCCTGCGACCTGCTTGCCACCGAAGAGCGGGCAGCCACCCGCCTTGTCGGCAGGCTTGCCGACGTAGAGCGCGCAATTAGTGCAGTTCTGGGTGGCGGCGAACTTGGGGTACTTCTTGACGTCGACACGCTTGGCATCGGCGACGTAGCCCAGCGCCGCAGCCTGGGCGTCTTTTTCGTCGAGCATGGCCTGAGCCTGTGCGCTGGTGGCAAGCGCCGCACCGGAGGCGGCCAGCGTCATCAGGAAAACACGGCGGGGGACGGGCAGGTTCATGGGGAACTCCTTGGTTGGGTGATGAGGTGATTGGGAAAGCCGGTCAGCTGACAGCGCGCAGCGCCGCCGTGCGCGCCAGCGCAAAAGATAGCTGTGCAGCCAGCGACTGCGCAGACAACCAGGCGCCTTCGACGCCGCAGCCGCTGAAGAAATCGCTGCAGACACCCAGGCGCTGGTCAGCGTCCCACCAGCACGACCCGGCCGAGGTGAGCGGCTGCACTTGCGGCCGGGCGTAACGCCAGCGGTGCACGGTGCAGTGATGCCACTCCACGCTGCGGCCCAGGTACGCCATCTCGAGCGGGCCGAAGCTGGGCG
>JANMMH010000288.1:0-5278 GCA_031373055.1 Rubrivivax sp.
CGCCGTGCACTGGTACCTGCCGCACCTGAAACGCCTGCACGACGACGCCCGCGTGCGCGAGGCCGACCTGCGCCAGCTCTGCGCACTGGCCGCCGGTTACGGCTCGCTGGAGCGCTTCCTCACCGAGCTGACGCTCGACCCACCACAAGCCACCAGCGATGAAGCCGCCGACCCGCTGATCGACGAGGACTACCTGATCCTGTCGACCATCCACTCAGCCAAGGGCCAGGAGTGGCATGCCGTGAGCGTGCTCAAGGTGGTGGACGGCTGCATGCCCTCAGACATGGCCACGGGTAGCGCGGCAGAGATCGAAGAAGAACGTCGGCTGCTCTATGTCGCCATGACGCGCGCCCGCGATCACCTGAACCTGATGCTGCCGCAGCGCTTTCACGTCACGCAGCAGCGCCACCATGGCGACCGCCATCTCTACGGCAACCTCACGCGCTTCATCACGCCCGAGGTAGCGCAGTGTTTTGACATGATGGGGCCGGCGGTGCCGTTGCTTGACGATGGCGCCGCGGCGGGCGGTGGCGTGGTGCTGGACATGGCGGCGCGCGCGATGCAGCGCTGGCGTTGACGTCGTAAAAAACGACGAAGGCCGTCGATGACGGCCTTGCGATGTTGGTCGGGGTGAAAGGATTCGAACCTTCGACCCTCTGGTCCCAAACCAGATGCGCTACCAGGCTGCGCTACACCCCGAGTGCCGCGATTGTAGATGCTGGGTTCACGCGCTCGCCGCCGGTGCCGGAAGCTGCAGCAACCGCGCCACCGCCTCGCATTGGCGGATGTGTTGATTGCACACATAGCGCAACGCCGAATACGTGAGTGCCGCCGACACCGCCTGGCCCGCCAGCGGCACGTACTTCGCCGCTTGCTGCGCGCTCAAGCGCATGCCCACCATCTTCAGCACCTTGATCAACAGCTCTTGCGTCACGACCTTGCCCACCAGCATGCCTCCGCCCGCGCTGATGGCCTTGTAGGCAACGACGCGGCGATCAGGCGCAAGACGCTCGATCTGCTCTGGCGAGAGGCCGAACTCGGCGTTGATCTGCGGTATCACCTTGAGCAGCACGCCCAGGTCGGTGAGCCAATCCAGCCCGGGGATGGGCACCATGGCCACGCCGGCGGCCATCAATGCGCGCTGATTTACGAGCTTGCGGCAGCGCCGCGCAATCGTGTCGAGATCGGTGTCAAGGTCAGACATAGGTGGCCGTCTCTCAGTCGGTTGGCAACGGTATGGCAGCATGCCATGGCCCGGCGGCGGCATGGGCCAGCCGGTACTTGGGTACGAGGCACCTCATTTTCAATTCAAACTAGGCACAAGGAACAGGCATGCGCATCGTCATCATGGGCTCCGGCGCGGTTGGCGGCTACTTCGGCGGCTTGCTGGCGCTTGGAGGGCACGACGTGACCTTCATCGCGCGCGGTGAACACCTGCGCGCCATGCAGCAGCAAGGCTTGACGCTCGAAACGCCCGCGGCCACCTTGAAGGTCACCAACGCCCACTTTGCCGCCGACGCGACGGCGGTGGATGCGTGTGACGTGGTGCTGTTTGCCGTCAAGGCCTATGACATCGAAGCGGCCTGCGCGCCGCTGAAGCCCCTGGTCGACGGCGGTGCCTGCATCGTGTCGGTGCTCAACGGTGTCGACCACCAAGACCGCATCGGCGCGGTGCTGGGCGCTGACAAGGTACTCGGTGGCCTGGCCATGGTCTCGGGCGTGATCACCGCACCGGGCGTGATGCGCTACACCTCGCCGATGTCAAGCCTGCGCTACGGTGAAGCCGACGGCAGCCAAAGCGCGCGTGCCCTGGCCTTTCGCGATGCCTGCACGGCGGCGGGCTTCACGGCTGATGTCGTGCCCGACATTCGCGCCGCGCAATGGGCTAAGTTTGTCGGTCTGTGCACCAACGCCGCACTCACCAGCCTCTTGCGCTTGCCGGCTGGCTACATCTATCACGACCCCGAGATCGTGACGCTGGCGAAGCGCGGCTTCGCCGAGGTGGTGGCCGTCGCGCGAGCGATGGGCATTGAGCTGCCCGCCGACGCCGCCGAGCGCGCGCTGGCCATGCATCAGTCTTTCCCCAAAACCATGTACGCCTCGATGTACCACGACGTGGCCAAGGGCCGGCCGATGGAGCTGGGCAGTCTGTCGGGCTACCTCGTGCGAAAAGGCAGCGAGCTTGGTGTGCCCACACCCGTGCACGAGATGGCCTACCTGGCGCTCAAACCCTATATGCACGGCACGCCCAAGCCACTGGCGGCGGTGTGAACAATTGATGAAGGACACCCGTTTAGATATCGATCAAGCCTGCCGTATCTGCCAGCGCAAAAGTCACCAGCCCGACTTCGTGCAGGTGCTCGGCGCCACGCGCGACGTGCAAGGCGAGACCTTCACCGTTTGGCGCTGCCAGCATTGCGCCAGCTTGAACGCGCTGGAGGCCGTGGACTACGCGCGCATCTACAGGGCCTACCCGATACAGCGCCAGCGCGACGACGCCTTCTCGCGCCTGATGTTCGCCAAGCGCTTGAAGATTCTTGTGCGCGCCGGGCTGCGCAAAGACGACAGCGTGCTGGACTACGGCTGCGGCAGCGGCCACTTCGTGCGCTACCTGCAAAGCCAGGGCTTTGAGTGTGCCGGCTATGACCCTTACAACGAACGTTATGCCAACGCCGCCGTGCTGGCCAAACGCTACGCGCTGGTGACCAGCCAGGACGTGATCGAGCATGTCGACACCCCGGCGCAATTCCTGGCCGCGCTGGCGGCCTGCGTCGCGCCTGGGGGGCGCTTGATCATCGGCACACCCTATGCCGAAAACGTCGAGCTGCACGACCGCATTGACCAGCTCGGCGTGCTGCACCAGCCCTTTCACCGCTTCATCATGGCCAAGGCGCAGGCGCCAGTGTTCTTTCAGCTGCCTGGGTGGCGGTTGGAAAGCGTCATCGACGCTTGCTACATCGACACGCCCTACCCCTTTGCCAACACCATGTTCCTTTTCCATCTGTTCGACAGTGGTGACGGCATGATGGATTTCGCCTTCGACGACATCCCTGCCAGCCACTTCTTGCGCCACCCCAGCCTGCTGTTCTGGGGCTTCTTCGGCCGCCTATTTGCGCGGCGCCAGGATCTCTTCGCTGTGATGAAACGCCAGGCATGACGGCCGCCGCCGCGCTGCCCGCGCCTAGGGCCGCCAGCACCGCGCTCATCGCCGGCAGCCTGTGCGCCATCTGGTTCATCTGGGGCTCGACCTACCTCGCCATCAAGTGGGCGCTGGTGAGCTTTCCGCCTTTCTTGCAGATGGGCTCGCGCTTTGTGGTGGCCGGCCTGCTGCTGGGCGCGTGGGCTTGGTGGCGCGGTGCGCGCTGGCCCCGTCGCGATGAATGGATCAGCGCCACGATCTTGTCGCTCTTGATGATCGTCGGGGGCTTCGGCCTCACGGCGCTGGCGCAAACCGAAGTCAGCTCGGGCCTGGCGGTGGCCTTCTTCACCGTCTCACCGGCAGTGATGGCGCTCATGCAGCTGCCCTACGGCATACGGCCCAAACGCCTGGAGCTCGCCGGCATCACCTGCGGCCTCATCGGCGTGGGGCTCTTGACGCGCGGCCAGGGCTTGTCGGCGTCACTCACTGGCGTGCTGTGTCTGGCCAGCGCATCGCTGTGTTGGTCCTTAGGCAGCGTGTGGACGGCGCACGGCTTGCCGGGCGGACGCAAGCTCGCGCTGGCCAGCGGCGCGGCAGGCTACGCCAGCCAGATGCTGGTGGGCGGCGCGCTGATGTTGCTCATCGCGCTCGTGCTCGGTGAAGTGCCGCAGTGGCCGCCGGATGCGCGCGCGTTGGCGGCCTGGGTCTACCTCGTCAGCGCCGGCACCTTGATCACCTTCAGCGCCTACATGCTGCTTTTGCAGCACACCAGCCCGGCGCTGGCTTCGAGTTACGCGTTCGTCAACCCGGTGATTGGTTTGCTGCTGGGTGTGGCTGTTGGCGGCGAGGTGGTCAGCAGCGGTGAATGGCTTGCGGCCAGCATCGCCTTGTTCGGCGTGCTGTTGCTTTTGCTGGCCAAGAGGCCACAGCGCTGAGCTCTTGGGCCTAGGGCACGCATCATGGTTAGTGGAGCGGGAGCGGGCCTGGGCCGGCCCGAACGATCAAGCCAACCTGCGCGCCGGTTCGCTGACATGCAAGAACTTGGTGTACAGGTCGCGCGGCGGGGCGATGGCAATCGACTTGAGAACTTGCCCGACGTTGCCTCGGTGGTAGGCGCCGTGGGTGATGACGTGCAGCAGCATTTCTTCCCGAGTCATGGCGCCTGCGTCGGCGTCGGTGAAGCGAAACGTGATGCGCTCGCTGAGCTGGGCGCTGGACACGGCGGCGGCATACGCCTGAAACCACGCGTCCGTCTCGGCGACCTGGAACTGAAGCTCGTCGAGTTCAGGGGTTGCATCGGTGTTGGTGGCCGCATAGCCGTGGGGCTCACCCAGCAGATGCGCCCGAAAGATGCGGTCGACCACGTAGATGTGGTTGAGCGTGCGCATCGCGGTGTGCACGGGAGCGGCGTGCTGCACTGACGTGACGGTTGCCAGCACGTTGAAGAGCTCGTTGTTGGACCATGCCTTGTGTGCGAAGAGCGACTGCAACGTGTTCATGGACGTGACTCCGGTGTGGTGGGTGGGTATCGACTAACGCCGGTTCAACGCTGACGCGCGAATCGCCGACAGCGTGGTGCGAGTGGTGCTGACATCCGCGTCCAGCTTCAAGTGCAGCAAGGCCGGGCCATCGGCGGCGAGCGCAGCTGCCAAGGCCGGCCCAAAGTCTTCGGTCTTGTCGACAAACCCCGCATGCCAGCCGTAGGCCCGCGCCAATGCGGCGAAGTCGGGGTTGAAGAGATCACTGCCACTCACCCGCCCTGGGTAGTCGCGCTCCTGGTGCATGCGGATGGTGCCGAAGGTGCCGTTGTCGACCACGATGCACAGCAGCTTGCCTTTGCCGCGCCCGGCGCCGTAGCCCGTGGCCGTGGCGAGCTCCTGGCCGGTCATAAGGAAGTCACCGTCGCCGGCGAAGTTGACGACGTGGCGCTCGGGGTAAAGCAGCGAGGCTGCCACCGCTGCCGGGAAGCCGTAGCCCATCGCACCCGAGGTGGGGGCCAGCTGCGTGCGGCCATGCACGTGCAGCGCGGGGTACGGCGTGTAGCGATTGAGCCAGCCGCTGAAGTTGCCCGCGCCGTTGGTGTAGATCACGTCGGTGCCGAGTGCTTTGTGCACGGCGCGCACCACCACGGCCATGTCC
>JANMMH010000315.1:0-2443 GCA_031373055.1 Rubrivivax sp.
CCAAGCACCCGGGCACGCGCCGGCTGTATGGCGACAAGCTGGTGGCGCAAGGCGTGCTGCCCACCGATGGCCCCGACCAGATGGTCAAGGACTTCCGTGCCGCGATGGATGCCGGAAAGCACACCATCGACCCGGTGCTGACCAACTTCAAGAGCAAGTACGCCGTCGACTGGGCGCCCTTCCTTGGCAAGAAGTGGACCGACGCGGCCGACACCGCCCTGCCGCTGGCCGAGATCAAGCGTTTGTCCGAACGCCTGACCACGGTGCCGGGCAATTTCAAGGTCCACCCGCTGGTAGAGAAGGTGCTGGCCGACCGCGCGGCGATGGGCCGCGGCGACATCAACGTCGACTGGGGCATGGGCGAGACGCTGGCCTATGCCTCGCTGGTGGCCAGCGGTTATGCCGTACGCTTGTCGGGTGAAGACTGCGGGCGCGGCACCTTCGTGCACCGCCACGCCGTGCTGCACGACCAGAACCGCGAGAAGTGGGACACCGGCAGCTACACGCCGCTGCAAAACATCGCCGACGGCCAGGCGCCTTTTGTCGTCATCGACTCGCTGCTGAGTGAAGAGGCGGTGCTCGGTTTTGAGTACGGCTACGCCAGCGCCGAGCCCAATACGCTGGTGATCTGGGAAGCGCAGTTCGGCGACTTCGTCAACGGCGCGCAGGTGGTGATTGACCAGTTCATCGCCTCGGGTGAAGTCAAGTGGGGCCGCGTCAATGGCCTGACGCTGATGCTGCCGCACGGCTACGAAGGCCAGGGCCCCGAGCACAGCTCAGCGCGGCTGGAGCGCTTCATGCAACTCGCGGCCGACAACAACATGCAGGTGGTGCAGCCCACCAGTGCCAGCCAAATCTTCCACCTGCTGCGCCGCCAGATGGTGCGCCAGTTCAGGAAGCCGCTGATCATCTTCACGCCTAAGAGTTTGCTGCGCGCCAAAGACGCAACGAGCCCGCTGGCCGAGTTCACCAAGGGCGAGTTCAAGACGGTGATCGGGCCCGCACGCACCGAGGTGGAAGGCGACAAGGTCAAGCGCGTGATTGCCTGCTCGGGCAAGGTGGCCTACGACCTCATCAAGAAGCGCGACGAGAAGAAGGCCTGGGACGTGGCCATCGTGCGCGTGGAGCAGCTCTACCCGTTCCCGCACAAAGCTTTCGCCGCCGAGATGAAGCGCTTCCCGAACGCCACCGACATCGTGTGGTGTCAGGACGAGCCGCAGAACCAGGGCGCCTGGTTCTTTGTGCAGCACTACGTGCACGAGAACATGAGCGAAGGGCAGAAGCTCGGCTATGCCGGGCGCCCCGCCTCGGCCTCACCGGCGGTGGGCTATTCGCACCTGCACGTCGAGCAGCAAAAGGCTTTGCTCGAACAGGCTTTCGGCAAGCTCAAGGGCTTTGTGCTTAGCAAATAAACCCTAGCAGAGAAGAACATGGCAATCAAAGAAGTCAAGGTCCCGCAGCTGTCGGAGTCGGTCGCTGAAGCGACCCTGGTGCAGTGGAAGAAGAAAACCGGTGATGCGGTTGCCATCGACGAAAAACAGATCGAGATCGAGACCGACAAGGTGGTGCTGGAAGTGCCTGCACCTGCCGCCGGTGTGCTGGTGGAGATCGTGGTGGCTGACGGCGCCACGGTGGTGGCCGAGCAGCTCATTGCGCGCATCGACACCGAGGGCAAGGCGAGTGCGGCGGCACCCGCCGCAGCTGCCGCAGCGGCGTCTGTGGCCGTGGCGCAAACCGCATCACCCGCTGCGAGCAAGGGCGACATCGCCATGCCGGCGGCCGCCAAACTCATGGCAGATAACAAGTTAGCTACGGGCACCGTCGCCGGCACCGGCAAAGACGGCCGCGTGACCAAGGGCGACGTGCTGGGGGCATTGGCTGCCCCCGCTCCAGCAGCCCCCAAAGCTGCGGCACCGGCACCCGCCGCACCCAAGGCCTTGCAGACCGTCGCCGCGCCGTCACCCGCCAACCTGGGCGAGCGCCCCGAGCAGCGCGTGCCGATGTCGCGCCTGCGTGCCCGCGTGGCCGAACGGCTGCTGCAATCGCAGTCCAGCAACGCCATCCTGACCACCTTCAACGAGGTCAACATGGCCCCGGTGATGGAGATGCGCAAGCGTTTCCAGGAGAAATTCGAGAAAGAGCACGGTGTCAAGCTCGGCTTCATGAGCTTCTTCGTGAAGGCGGCGGTGGCCGCACTCAAGCGCTACCCGGTGCTCAATGCCTCGGTCGACGGCAGCGACATCGTTTACCACGGCTACTTCGACATCGGCATCGCCGTGGGCTCGCCGCGCGGGCTGGTCGTGCCCATCTTGCGTGACGCCGACCAGATGAGTTTTTCCGACATCGAAAAGAAGATCGCCGAGTACGGCAAGAAGGCCGGCGAAGGCAAGCTGTCGATGGACGAGTTGACGGGAGGCACCTTCTCCATCAGCAACGGCGGCGT
>JANMMH010000372.1:0-2868 GCA_031373055.1 Rubrivivax sp.
GCCGGCCTGGCAGGCGCCAACAGCACCGAGTTCGAGGCCGATTGCCCGCACCCGGTGATCGCGCTCATCGAAGAATGGCAAGACCGCGACGGCTCGATCCAGAAGCGCAACACCAGCTCCGACCTCGGCGGCACCATGCGCCTGGGCGCGCAAAGCTCCGACGTCAAGGCCGGCACACTGGCGCATGAAATCTACGGCCCCGTGGTGACCGAGCGCCACCGCCACCGCTATGAAGCCAACGTCAATTACCTTGATCGCTTGCAGAGTGCAGGCCTGGTCATCAGCGCCTTGACACAGACCGAAAAGCTGACCGAGATGGTGGAGCTGCCACGTGCCGTGCACCCGTGGTTCGTTGGCGTGCAGTTCCACCCCGAATTCAAGAGCACGCCTTGGGGCGGCCACCCTCTCTTTACGAGTTATGTCAAAGCCGCGCTCGACCATCAAACGCGGCGCAAGGAAGCGCCGGTGAAAGCGGTGGCCTGAGATGCAACTCTGCGGATTCGACGTCGGGCTCACGCGCCCCTTCTTCCTCATTGCCGGCCCCTGCGTGGTGGAGAGTGAACAGCTGCAGATGGACGTGGCGGGGCACTTGAAAGAGATCACCACCGCGCTCGGCATCCCCTTCATCTTCAAGAGCAGCTACGACAAGGCCAACCGCAGTAGCGGCGCCACCTTTCGTGGCCCGGGTATGACCCGAGGGCTGGAAATCCTGGCCAAGGTCAAGCGCGAGCTCGGTGTGCCACTGCTGACCGACGTGCATGGTGAAGACCAGATCGAGGCCGTGGCGGCGGTGGTGGACGTGCTGCAAACGCCCGCCTTCCTGTGCCGCCAGACCGACTTCATCCGCGCGGTGGCGCAAAGCGGAAGGCCGGTGAACATCAAGAAGGGGCAGTTCCTGGCACCCCACGACATGAAGAACGTGATTGCCAAAGCGCGTGCGGCGGCGATTGAGAAAGGCCTGAGCGAAGACCGCTTCATGGCCTGCGAGCGCGGTGTGAGTTTTGGGTACAACAACCTGGTCTCGGACATGCGCTCCTTGGCCATCATGCGCGAGACAAACGCGCCCGTCGTCTTCGACGCCACCCACAGCGTGCAGCTGCCCGGCGGCCAAGGCACCAGCAGCGGCGGCCAGCGCGAATTCGTTCCGGTGCTAGCCCGCGCCGCTGTGGCTGTGGGCGTCGCCGGGCTCTTCATGGAAACGCACCCCGACCCGGCTAACGCGCTAAGTGATGGGCCCAATGCGGTGCCGCTCAAACACATGAAGGCGCTGCTGGAGCAGTTGCTGGCGCTGGACCGCGTCATCAAACAACAGCCCTTGTTAGAGAACAACTTTCAACCCTGAGCAGCAACGCTAACGACCAACATGAGCGCCTACATCATCGCCGACGTCACCATCACGAATGAAGCGCAGATGGTCGAGTACCGCCAGTGGAGCAGCAAGGCCATGCAGGAATTCGGCGCCGAGGTGCTGGTACGTGGCGGCGGCATGGACGTGCTGGAAGGCGACTGGCAACCCCAGCGCGTGGTCGTGCTCAAGTTCCGCGACCGCGCGCAGGCCAAGGCCTACTACGACAGCGCCAACTACCGCCACGCACGCAAGCTGCGCGACGGCGCGGGCTCAATCAACATGATCGTGGTGGATGGCGTGGCTTGATAAGGCGCGTTGGCCGTCGCCTTGAATCCGCGCTGGCGGCACAGGCCGACGGCGAACTGCTGAAAGCCGGCGCTCGCTTTTCGGAAGCTCTGGCGGCCATGGGAACCCAGACCTTCATCGTCAAGGGCTTGTATCGATTCAAGAGCCAAGAAGCGGCCAATCAGCACCAGCTCCAATGCATCGCGCGCGGACTCGCCGCTCGCGCGATACGTGCCGGGTGAGTTCGCATAGACGCTGCCGATGTCTGAGTTCAGCCGCCCTGCAACGCTTCACGACCTTAAGCAACTGCTGCAAGCGCTGCACGACTATGCGGCCGACTACCTGCTGATCGGCGGATACGCACTCGCCGCACACGGTTATCAGCGGGCGACCACGGACATCGAATTGCTGGTGCCGGCCCGCGCCGCGGCGGGCGTGAATCTTCGCGAGGCCTTGCTGACCTTGCCCGACCGCGCGGCGGCCGGCATGGAACCGGCCTGGCTCGAAGAGGGCGACAACATCCGCGTGGCGGATGCCTTCGTGGTGGATGTGATGGTCAACGCCAATGGCCACGGCTACGAGTCGCTGCTCGCGCATGAACAGCGGCTCGATCTCGAAGGCGTGCCGGTGCGCACGCTGGACCTTGCTGGCCTGTTGCTCACCAAGCAAACCCAGCGCGACAAGGACGTGGGCGACGGCGCGGTGCTTGAGCGCGCCATCGACGAGCTGTCGCGCATCGACAAAGAGCATGGTTGATGAGCACCACTAAACTTCGCTGAATCCAAGCAGCACCTCAGAAAGCCCACCCTCCCATGAGCGCCATCGTCGACATCGTCGGCCGAGAAATTCTCGACAGCCGCGGCAACCCCACCATCGAATGCGACGTGCTGCTGGAAAGCGGCACCATGGGCCGCGCCGCCGTGCCCAGTGGTGCGTCCACCGGCAGCCGCGAGGCCATCGAGCTGCGTGACGGCGACAAGACGCGCTATGGCGGCAAAGGCGTGCTGCGCGCCGTGCAGCACATCAACACCGAGATCAGCGAATCGGTGCTAGGGCTGGATGCGTCCGAGCAGGCCTTCCTCGACAAGACCATGATCGACCTCGACGGCACCGACAACAAGAGCCGCCTGGGTGCCAACGCCACGCTGGCAGTGAGCATGGCCGTGGCGCGCGCGGCGGCTGAAGAAAGCGGCCTGCCCCTGTACCGCTACTTTGGCGGCATGAACGCTAAAGAG
>JANMMH010000374.1:0-1931 GCA_031373055.1 Rubrivivax sp.
GACGAAGCCTGCAGCCGCCCCTGGGCGGTGTTGCAACAAGCCTTCCCCGAGCTGCCCGTGCCCATGGCCTGCTTCAGCCCGACGATCGAGTTGCGCGGCGAGGCCGACACGCACCACGCCATGGCCGCCGATGACGCCGCCGCCATCATCGAATTCCTGCGCCGCCGCGGCCTGGTGGCCGGCACGCCTACGCCACTGCCCACGGCGCGCTGCCAGCCCACACCGCTGGCGGGCTCCGAGTCCATCGTGGCGCCACGTGCCGGCGTGGTGGTGTTCAAGCGCGAGCCCGGTGAGTTCGTGGAAGCCGGCGCCGTCATTGCCGATCTTGTCGACGCCGACACCGGTGGCGTGGAAGCACTGGCGTGCCAAAGTTCTGGCGTGCTCTACGCGCGCATCAGCACACGCTGGGCCACGCCGGGTAGGCGCCTGGCCAAGATCGCCGGCACGTCCACCTTGCGTACAGGTAAGTTGTTATCACCATGAGCACCGAGTCGCTACTCATTGCAGAGAACATCCGCAAACGCTTTGGCGACAACGAGGTGCTCAAAGGTGTCACCGTGCGCGCCCGACAAGGCGACGTGATCTCGATGATCGGCTCCAGTGGCTCGGGCAAGAGCACCTTCCTGCGCTGCCTGAATTTGCTGGAGCAACCCAACGCCGGGCGCATCGTGGTCGGTGGTGAAGAGCTCAAGCTCACGCCCGACAAAGACGGCTCGCTCAAAGCCACCGACGTGCAGCAACTGCAACGCCATCGCGCCAGCGTGGCCATGGTCTTCCAGCACTTCAACCTGTGGGCGCACATGACGGCGCTGGACAACGTCATCGAAGCACCGATGCACGTGCTGGGCCTGAGCCGCGCCGAGGCCATCGAGCGCGCCGAGCGCTACCTCGACCGCGTGGGCGTGAGCCACCGCAAGCACGCCTACCCCGCGCACCTCTCCGGCGGCGAACAGCAGCGTGTGGCCATCGCTAGAGCGTTAGCGATGGAGCCCAAGGTCATGCTCTTCGACGAGCCGACCTCGGCGCTGGACCCCGAACTCGTGGGCGAAGTGCTGCGCGTGATGAAGAGCGTGGCCGAGGAGGGCCGCACCATGATTGTTGTCACCCACGAGATGAGCTTCGCCCGCGAGGTCTCGAACCACATCGTCTTCCTGCACCAGGGCCAGCTTGAAGAAGAGGGCGAGCCGCGCGAGGTGCTGGCGCGACCACAGAGCGAACGCTTGCGGGCGTTCTTGGCGAATTCGCTGAAGTAGCGGGCGCTGGCCTAGCCACGCTGAAAGCATTGATCTCGATCAGTCTCGGCGGCCTTTGCACTCACTAGAGTGACGTGAACAACCACGAGAGACGCGCCAGGTGATCCTGCCCGAGATGGAGCTGCTGTTGCAGCGCAGCGGCCTGGCGCCTTTGCGCTTGGCCGGGCGTGTGCTCTTGCCCATCGTGCAAGGCGGCATGGGCATCGGCGTTTCGGCGCATGGCCTGGCCGGCAGCGTGGCCGCCGCCGGGGGCGTGGGTACGCTGAGCGCGGTCGACTTGCGCCGGCGTCACCCTGACCTGATGGCACGCACCACGGGCCTGAGCGTGGGTGCCGCAGCCAAGACCGCTATCGACGCTGCCAACCTCGAAGCCCTGGGCCGCGAGGTCGCCGCGGCCAAGCGGCTGGCCCGGGGCTTGGGTCTGTTGGCCATGAACGTGATGCGCGCCGTGAGCGAGTACGCCGCGTACGTGCGCTGTTCGCTCGAAGCTGGCATCGACGCCATCGTCGTCGGTGCCGGCTTGCCGCTGGACTTGCCCGAACTCGCCGCCGATCACCCCAAGGTCGCCCTGATACCGATTCTTTCGGACGCGCGTGGCGTGCAACTGGTGCTGCGCAAGTGGGAACGCAAGCAGCGCGTGCCCGACGCCATCGTGCTCGAACACCCGGGCCATGCCGG
>JANMMH010000749.1:0-4959 GCA_031373055.1 Rubrivivax sp.
GCTTTGGGGGCGTTGAAGTTGTTGGGCAACTGGGCGCTGGTGCCGGTGAAGTCGATCGTCGCTTCTCGCTTGGCGGTGTCGACGCTCACGGCTACGTGGATCACCGCGCCGTTGTCCAGCGGCAGGGTGAACTGGCCGTCCTTCAACGCGGTGATGACGCGGCGCACCGACTCTTCGGCGTTGTCTTGCACATGCTGCATGTAGGCCGCCACCGTGTGCTGGCCGAACTGCGTGACCATGGCGGCGAGCTCTTCCACGCCTTTTTGGTTGGCGGCGATTTGCGCGCGCAAGTCGGCAATGGTCTGCGCCGGGTTGCGCGCCGGGTGGTCGCCGCTGCGAAGCTGCGCTTGCAACTCGGCCTCACGCAGCACACCGCCACGTACCAGTAGAAAGTTATCAAAGAGCACGCCTTCCTCGGCGATGGTGGTCGAGAAGGGCGGCATCGAACCGGGTGTGCTGCCGCCGATGTCGGCATGGTGGCCTCTGCTGGCGACATAGAACGATGGCTTGCCTTCCCGCAAATACACGGGCGTCACCACCGTCACATCGGGCAAGTGCGTGCCGCCGTGATAGGGGTCGTTGAGCACATACACATCACCCGGCTGCATGTCGGGGTTGCGCGCGATCACCGTCTTGATGCTCTCGCTCATCGAGCCCAGATGCACGGGCATGTGCGGAGCGTTGGCGATCAGTTCACCTTGGGCGCTGAAGAGCGCGCACGAAAAGTCCAGCCGCTCCTTGATGTTCACCGAGTAGGCGGTGTTTTGCAGGCGCAGCCCCATCTGCTCGGCAATGTTCATGAAGAGGTTGTTGAAGACCTCCAGCATCACCGGGTCGGCCTCGGTGCCGATGGCGTGCTCGTGCTTTCGTGCCACCACGCGCTGCAGCTCGATGGGGCCAGCAACCATGAGCCGCGCTTGCCAGCCGGGCTCCACCACGGTGGTGGCGTTCTTCTCGGCCACGATGGCCGGGCCGTCGATCAAGGCGCCGGCGCACAGCGATTCGCGCACGAACAAAGAAGCGTCGCGCCAGCCTGACGGCGCCTGCGAGCCATCGGCATCGCAATACATCGGCAGCGTGGCGTCGGGCGTGGCGCGGTAGGTCTCGGGCTCGGGGCCCCCATCCACAGCGTGATGCGTTTCACCCGCGCCCACGGCTTCGACCGACACCGCTTCAATGACCAGCGAGCGATCGGGCATAAGGAACGCAAAGCGCTGGCGGTAGCCGGCTTCGAACTCGCGCTGGATCTGCGGCATGTCGCCCAGCGGCACCACCAGCGCCGTGTCGGTGCCTTCGTAGCGCACGTGGATGTGCTGGCGCAAGCTGATGGCGAACGTGGCCACGCCCTGCGCGGCAACCTCGGCATGCGCGGCCTCGCCCAGCACGGCCAGCCTGGCCACGGCGGCTGCGAGGCCTGTGGCGTCCAGCGGCAATTCGATCGAGGCTTCACGCATCGCGATCTGGTCGGCCAGGCCCATGCCGTAGGCCGAGAGCACACCCGCCAACGGGTGCACGAAGACGCGTGTCATGCCCAGCGCGTCGGCCACCCCGCAGGCGTGCTGGCCACCGGCGCCACCGAAACATTGCAACGTGTACTGCGTGACGTCGTAACCGCGCGCAACCGAGATGCGCTTGATGGCGTTGGCCATGTTCTGCACGGCAATGCGCAAGAAGCCCGCCGCAAGTTGCTCGGCGCTGGTGTCACGGCCAGTGCGCGTGCTTACCTCGTTAGCCATGGCCGCGAACAGCGCCACGACACGGTCGCGATCCAGCGCTTCATTCGCCCCGTGGCCGAAGACCTTGGGAAAGTACGCCGGCTGAATCTTGCCCAGCATGACGTTGGCATCGGTCGTGGCCAGCGGCCCACCGCGGCGGTAGCTCGCAGGGCCAGGATTGGCGCCGGCGCTCTCGGGCCCGACGCGCAAACGCGCGCCGTCGAACTGCAGCAGCGAGCCGCCGCCTGCGGCCACCGTGTGGATGCTCATCATCGGCGCGCGCATGCGCACGCCAGCGACTTGCGTCTCGAACGCGCGCTCGAAGGCGCCGGCGTAGTGGCTCACGTCCGTGCTGGTGCCGCCCATGTCAAAGCCAATGACCTTGTGGTGGCCGGCGGCCACCGCCGTGCGCACCATGCCCACGATGCCGCCTGCCGGGCCCGAGAGGATGGCGTCCTTGCCCTGGAAGTGATGCGCCTCGGTGAGGCCACCGCTGCTTTGCATGAAGAAGAGGCGCACGCCGGGCATCTGCGCGCCGACGCGCTCCACATAACGCCGAAGAATAGGTGACAGATAGGCGTCGACGACGGTGGTGTCGCCACGCGAGACCAGCTTCATCATCGGGCTGACTTCGTGCGAGACGCTGACCTGCGTGAAGCCGAGCTCACGTGCCAGCGCGGCCGCCGCCTGCTCATGCTGCGTGAAGCGCCAGCCGTGCATGAAGACGATGGCGCAGCTGGCCAGGCCGGCGCTGCGCGCGGCTTGCAGCTCCATGCGAAGTGCGGCCAGGTCGAGCGCCGTCAAGACCTCGCCCGCCGCCGACACGCGCTCTTGCGCTTCGACCACGCGCTCGTACAAAAGCTCGGGCAGCACGATGTTGCGGTCAAACAGACGCGGCCGGTTTTGGTAAGCGATGCGCAGCGCGTCGCGAAAGCCGCGCGTGGTGACGAGCAGCGTGCGCTCGCCTTTGCGCTCCAGCAGCGCGTTCGTGGCCACCGTCGTGCCCATCTTCACGCAGTCCACCAGCGCGGGCGTGATGGCCTGGCCGGCGTGCAAGCCGAGCAGGCGGCGGATGCCTTCTACTGCTGCGTCGTGGTACTGCTCGGGGTTTTCACTGAGCAGCTTGAGCGTGTGCAGCGCGCCACCCGGCGCGCGGCCGACGATGTCGGTGAAGGTGCCGCCGCGGTCGATCCAGAACTGCCAGCGCTCAGTTGCAGGGTTAGCACTCATCGTGACTCCATCGACTCGTTGCGCGGCGGCTGCATCCGCCGCCACGGTTCGTACGTAGCATCGCTGTCAACCCAAGGAGCGACACCATGCGATTGCTGCCCATCTTGCTTGCCCTGCCCTTCAGTCTTGCCCTGGCGCAAGCGCCCGCGCCGAACCTGGAGGCCGGCCGCGCGCGCGCCACCACCGTGTGCGCGGCGTGCCACGGCGCCAACGGCATCAGTGTGACGGACGTCATTCCCAACCTGGCAGGCCAGAAGGCGGCCTACCTGCAAGCCCAGCTCACGGCACTCAAGGCCGGCACGCGCAAGAACGCCGTCATGGGCGCCATCGCCACGCAGCTGGGCGCTGAAGACATCGTCAACGTGGCGGCGTATTTCTCGTCGCTGCCGGGCGCGGGCGTGGCCAGCGCCAAGTCCGACTTCTTGCCCGGGCTGATCAAGACCTCGGCCACGCTGCCCGAGGGCTACCCGGCCAACTTCACGATGTACCAAACCGTGAACCGCGCCGACATCAACCAGGTGCGCTACCTCTACGCCAACGCGGTGGCGCTGAACGCAGCGCGCGAGGGCAGGACGCTGCCCGAAGGCTCGGTGCTGGTGCTGGAGCAGCACGCGGCCAAACTCGGTGAGGACAGGAAGCCGGTCGTCGGCGCCGAGGGCTTTTATGTACGCGACCGCTTCCTGGCCTACGCCATCATGGGCCGCGAAGCCGGCTGGGGCAACGACATCCCCGAGATGCTGCGCAATGAGAACTGGAACTACGCCGTCTTCACGCCCGAGAAGAAGATGCGCGCCGGCGTCAACCAGGCCGAGTGCCTGGCCTGCCACAAGCCGCTGGACAAAACCAGCTTCACCTTCTCGATCGAACCGCTGAAGATGTTCGCCGCGAAGGCGCGCTGAGCCTTCACGACGAGGGCGGCGCATCACTTGCTGACACCCATCACCGCGTCCGGCAGCCAGGTCACGATCTGCGGGAACACAGTGATGAGCGCGATGCATAGCACCAGGCAGCCGAAAAACGGCAGCGCCGCGCGCGCGATGGTGTTGCTGTCTTTGCCCGTCATGTTTTGCAGCACGAAGAGGTTGAAGCCCACCGGCGGTGTGACCTCGGCGATCTCGACCAAGAGCACGATGAAGATGCCGAACCACACCAGGTCAAACCCGGCCTTCTGGATCATCGGCAACACCACGGCGCTGGTCAGCACGATCATCGAGATGCCGTCGAGCGCCGTGCCGAGCACGAGGTAGACCACCGTCAACACGGCGATCAACGCGTAGGGCGACAGGCCCATCGCGTTGACCCAATCCGCCAGCTCTCGCGGGATGCCGGTGAACGCCATCGTCTTGGTCAGGAAGGCCGCGCCGGCCAGGATGAACATGATCATGCAGCTCACGCGCGTGGCGCTCATCAGCCCTTCCCAGAAGTTCTTCCAGGTCAGCATGCGGCCGAAGCCTGCGATGGCGAGTGAGCCCAGCACGCCGTAGGCGGCGCATTCGGTGGCTGTGGCCCAGCCGGCAATGAGCACCCAGACGATGAAGACGATGAGCAGCGCGCAGGGAATGAGGCTGCCTGAGCGGCGGATCTTCTCTTTCAAGCTCAGGCGCTCGCCAGCGGCCGGAACTTTCTCGGGGTGGCGCAGGCTCCACCAGACGATATAGCCCGAGAAGAGCGCCATCAACAAGAAGCCCGGCAGGAAGCCGGCGAGGAAGACGCGGATGATGGAAGCGTCGGCCGCCACCGCATAGACCACCATGGTGATGGACGGTGGGATCAAGATGCCCAGCGTGCCGGCGGTGGCCAATGAGCCCAGCGCCATGCCCTCGTCGTAACCACGGCGCTTGAGTTCTGGCAGTGCCACTTTGGCGATAGTGGCGCAGGTGGCGGCGGATGAGCCCGAGACCGAACCGAAGACGCCGCAGCCCAGGATGGTGGTGTGCATCAGCCGCCCCGGCACCCGCTCAAGCCAAGGTGCCAGGCCCTCGAACATCTGCTCCGACAGGCGCGTGCGAAAGAG
>JANMMH010000435.1:0-4720 GCA_031373055.1 Rubrivivax sp.
CAGATTCGTGACCAGCGCGCCGCTGCGCACGTACATCGGTGCGCGTGCCGCCAGCAGCGCGTGGCCGAGTACACGTGACGCGACTTCGACGACGTGGTAGCCGGTTTTCGGCAGCGGCACGCCGATGACCTCGGTCGCGCGAGGTGCGCTGCCTTGCAGCTGGGGCAGGGCTGCGAGCGTGGCGGCCGGGTCATCCTTCAGCAGGCTGATCTCACGCGTGGCGATGCGGCGTTCGCGCTTGACGTCTCGCATGCGGCCTTTGTCGTCGGCCTCACGCTCGATGCTGAACCACTCACTGGGCGGGCGGCCGGCGGCTTTCGCGCTGAGCTCACTTTCGTGGTGCTTTTGCAGGCGCTCGATCCACTGCAATAACACTTCATCGGAGGTGGCAGCGTCAAAGTGGCGCACGCGCACGCTGCCGCCGGTGCTGGCGCCTTGTAGATCGGCCTGCACATGACGCAGCGTCATCGGCAGCATGGCCTCGGGACCCGCTTCGACGATGCCAAAAGGTGCGGCCGCAAACTTGGCCAGCGGTGGCATGCCGCCGGTAGCGACTTGCAGCGGGAAGCTCGCGGCGTTGGCCAGCGCGCGACCCGTCTCGTCGCGCAGCGCGGCGGGCAGCGCCAGGCTCAGGCGGCTGTTCTCAGGCAGCGGTGCGGCAAAGCGCACTTCACTCAGGGTGGCGCTGCGCTCTTCGGCGTCGACGCTGGCCGTGACGGCCTTGCCCTGTGCTGGCGTGAGTGTGGCGGCCAGCGCCAACGCGCGTGGCACCGGTGCTGAAAAGCGCAACAGCACGGGGCGCAGTGGCAGGCACGGTGCGTTGGCGCGTTCACGCTCGCAGCTCATCTCGGCGTTAAACCGCGCGCGCACCGTCCACGCAAAGCTGCGCGGCGTGGTGGTGACCAGCGTTGACGGCGCCGCCGCCGCGATACCCGCGCCCCACACGATGCGCATGCGTGTGGCGGCGGGCAGGGGCCGCTCGCAGGCCACCAGAAGCCAGCGCTCGGCCTGCGTTTGCAAGCCGCGGCTGCGCAGCAGCTCATCACGCGCGGCGCCCTGCACCAGGCGCAATGGCACACGCTCGCCCAGGCCGTCAACTTCACACCAGGCAGACCGCTGAACGCTCGCGAGGTCGACCGCGCCGTTGCTACGCAAGAGGAAGTGCTGGTCTTCTTCGACGGGTGAGCCGGCATAAGGCTGCACCTGCACGATGGTCGGCGCGCCAGTGCTGAAGCGGTGCTCCACCGTGCCATCGAGCGTGCCGCTCAAAGGCCGCCATGTGGCTTGCACGCGCAGCACGCAAGACTGCCCGGCAGCCAGTGGTTCACGCAGATCGAAGACCCACTGGTTGACGCTGGTCCAGCGCGAGCTGCCAGCCACTGCCGCGCCGTTGCACGTCAGGGCATACGGCGCGGGCAAGCGCGGGTCGCCTTGTGCCACCACGGCTTCATTGAAGCGCACGCTGATCTGGCGCACCTCGGCGACGTCACCGCTGGGGCTGATGTTGGTGACGCTGGCGGCATGTGCCGCCGAGGCCAAGCTCAAGCCGAACGCGGCGAGAAGCCGCTTTGCACCACAGCGTTGCACCATCGGGGCCACCCTTGCAAACGAGGTGGCGCGCAGTGTAGGGGCGCGGTGCGGCGCGGCTCGGGCGGGCCTACTGCGGCGTGTCGCCCTCAGGCCGCGGCGCGCCGCGGTTGCCGCGCAGCTCCAGGGCGAGCTGGCGGCGCTGGCCTTGCAGGTCGCGCAGGCGCGAATCGATGATCGACGCTTCGATGAAGTCTTGCCCCACCGAGGCCGTGCGCGCGGCTTGCTGCGCGGCGCGCAGCCGGTCAATCGCCCCGCTGAGGTCGCCCTCGGCCGCGCGCGCTTCGGCGTTGGCACGCAGCGAGCGCAGGCGCAGGCCGATGGCGTCGGCCGTGCCGGAAAGCATGGCCCAGGCTGCGCCGTCACGTTTGTGGCCCGAGACCCAGGTCTGCAAGGCCTCGGTGCTGCGCCGCAGCTCGGCGGCCGCGAGCGTGCTGCCCTGGCGCTGCCAATCAAGTGCGGCCTGGGCGCGCAGCATCATCGGCGCACGTGTCTCGGCGCCGACGGTGATCGCGTCCAGCGTCTGGATCGCCACGGCCGCGTCACCACGTGCTAACGCCACCTGTGCGTGCAAGAGCTGCAGGTAGCGTTCGGCCACCGCGTCGCGCGGGCTGGCCTGCGCGAGCAGCCGCTGCGCCTCATTCACGGCGGCCTGCGCCATGGCGTGGTCAAGCAGCAGCGTCGACGCCAGCGCGCCGCCGTAGAGCTGGCCGATGCGCTCTTTGCCCGTGGCGGTGGACGGGCCCGACAGCGGCTCTTGCAAACGCCTTAGCGACTGCGCGGCGGGGTCCATCAGCGCGCGCGAGCGGCCTTGCATCATGGCGTGCAGGTATTGCGCGGCGCTTGTGTTTGATGCCGTGCCTGATGTCGCGCCTGATGTCGCACCCGGCGCCGCAAACAGGTTGCGCGAGCGCGCCTCGCTCATGCGCTCCACCGTCAGCGGGTGGCTGCGCAGGTAGGGGAAGGCGCCGTTGTCGTTGATGCGGTTGGCGCCGTCGAGTTTTTCGAACATCGCGGCCATGCCGCTGGGCGCAAAGCCGGCGCCGGTGAGCAGGCCAAAGCCGATGCGGTCGGCCTCGCGTTCCATGTCGCGTGAAAAATTCAGCTGGCCCTGAATGGCCACGGCCTGGCCGCCGATCATGGCCGCCTGCACCATGTCGGCGTTGTTGCTGCGGCTGGCCGCCAGCACCGCCAGGATGGCCCCGGCAATGCCCGCCAGCGAAGCGCGCTGCGAGTTCACCACGCTGCGCGCGATGTGGCGCTGGGTGACGTGGCTGAGCTCATGCGCCAGCACCGAGGCGAGCTCGTCGCGTGTGGCCGTCATGGCGATCAAACCCAGGTGTATGCCGACAAAACCGCCGGGCAAGGCGAAGGCGTTGACGGTGCGGTCGCGCACGAGGAAGGCGTCCCAGGCGAACTGCTGGTCGACGTCGGGCTCCATCTCGCCGCGTGCGCGTGCCACGTCGACCAGGGGCTGCCAAAGGGATAACAAGTACTCGACGAGCACAGGGTCGTCAAGGTAGTCGGGGTCGCGCACCACCTCACCCATGATCTGCTCGCCCAGCCGGCGCTCGGTGCCGGCCGAGAAGTCTTCGGCCGCCGTTTCGCCAAGAGCAGGCAGGCGCACTTGCGCGACGGCAGAAAGCGGCGCGGCCAAGGTGGCCAGGCTGGTGACGAGGGCAACAAAACGCCGAGCGAGAGGATTCAAGGCAAGCCGATCAGCGACACCGCGTACGGGCACCGCGTGACTATCATGACACCGACGCATTGCCCCCATGTTTCTGCCATCGAGCCCTGCTGCCATGACCGCACGCACCCCCGCCCTCACGCCCGCCCTCACGCACTTCGACGCCCAGGGCCAGGCCCATATGGTGGATGTCTCGGCCAAAGCCGAAACGCACCGCGTTGCACGTGCCAGCGGCGTCATCCGCATGCTGCCGGCAACTTTTCAACTCATCGCGTCAGGTCAAGCGAAGAAGGGCGACGTGATCGGCATCGCGCGCATCGCCGCGATTCAAGCTGCGAAACGCACGTCCGAGTTGGTGCCGCTGTGCCACCCGCTGCCCATCACGCGCGTGGCCGTCGACTTCGAACTCATCGAAGCGCAGAGCGAAGTGCGCTGCACCGCGCAGGTGGAAACGCTGGGCCGCACCGGTGTCGAGATGGAAGCGCTAACGGCCGTGCAGATCGGGCTCTTGACTGTTTACGACATGTGTAAGGCCGCCGACCGCGGCATGGTCATGGGTGACATCCGCGTGCTAGAGAAGTCGGGCGGGAAGAGCGGGGACTGGAAGGCTTGAGGCGGCTTTGCGGGCGATGCTCATGCGCGGCCCGTATCGGCTGGTGGCGGTGCCCCCAGCAGCCGACGCTGCAACAAGGCACCCATGTCGCGACGGCTGTCAACAATGACGACGACGAAGACCGCAGGGCGCGGTTGTTCCTGCACGGTGTAGATCAGGCGGTAGGGCTTGAACAGGGTTTGCCGGTATTCGCGCATGCCCAGGGCCTGCAGCTCGCGTGGCACGCTGCCGCGCTGGGGGGCGGTGGCCAGGGTCTCGGCAGTGGCCAGCAGGCGGTCGAGCAAGGCGCTGGCCTTGCCGGGTGAGTCGTTCGTGGCGACGAAGGCAATGATCTCGTCCAGGTCCTGCTCGGCACCTGCGGTCAACTCGACCGCGTAGCCTCTCGCCGCGTTCATTCGGTGGCGGCTGCCATGCGCAGGCCGTGCCGCTCACGCAGCCGGCGCACGACATCGGCCACCGGACGGGTGCGAGCGGCGGCGATGTCCTGTTGGCCCAAGGCCAGCAGCTTCAGCAGGGCCAGCGTCTCTTGCGTGTTCTCGAAGCTCTTCACGTCTTGCAGCACGGCGCAGGCCTCGCCGTTCTGGGTGATGAGCATGGGCTCGCGGTCTTGTTTCAGGCGCTCCATCACTTCGGCCGCGTTGGCCTTGACGTAGCTGATGGACTTGACGTGGGTGGAGTAGCGCATGGCGGGCCCTGGATCATCAGACCGAATTCGGTTCTTTAAAGTCTAGCCCATGGCCTGGTGCCGCCCGTCGCGGTGCGGCGCATGCAGCGTCGGCGTGGGGGTGGCCCGGCTACGTTTATGGAATGCTTATGCACTTCGCCGGGCCACC
>JANMMH010000501.1:0-1717 GCA_031373055.1 Rubrivivax sp.
CCATGAACCGCCAATTCGCCTGCAAGATTGGAAACAACCAGGCCTGGTTCATGTCGCGAGCGTGCTTGCGCGCAGCCCAGGCACCCCGGGTGTGAAGCCAGGCACCGAGCTCGACCTGCACGCCTGGCTGGAGCAGCTCGGCCTGGCGGCCTACGCCCAGACTTTTGTCGACCACCATGTCGCCGCCGAGCTCTTGCCGAAACTCACCGGCGACGACCTGCGCGAGATGGGCATCGGCTCGGTGGGCCATCGCCGGCGCCTCCTCGATGCCGCCGCCCAGTTGCGCGCGGCGCCGCCAGCCCCAAGCCCGATGCAGCGGCCTCCCCCCGAGGCTGCTGCACGCAGCGCGCCCAGCGTTCAGCGCCGCCAGATCACGGTGGTGTTTTGCGACCTCGTCGGCTCCACCGCGCTGTCGGCGCGTGTCGACCCCGAAGACCTGCGCGACTACCTGAACCATTTCCGCAACCTGCTGGCGCGCCTGGTGCAGCAACACTCAGGCTGGATCGCGCAGTACCTGGGGGACGGCGTGCTAGCCTACTTCGGTTACCCCGAAGCACATGAGCACGACGCCGAGCAGGCGGTGACGGCCGCGCTGGCCATCGTCGAAGGGCTAGCCACGCTGCCGGCCATGGTGGGCGCAGCCGACTATGTGCCGCAAGTGCGCATTGGCGTGGCCACCGGCATGACGGTGGTGGGCGCCACGCTGGCCGCCGACGACAGCAGCGAGCACAGCGCCGTCGGCCAGACGCCCAACCTGGCGGCGCGTGCGCAGTCGATGGCCGCACCCGACACGGTGGTCGTCACGGCCGAGACGCGCCAGCTGATCGGTGGCCTGTTTGAGTGCCATGACCTCGGCCGCTTTGAGCTCAAGGGCTTCACCGAACCCGTGCCCTTGTGGCAGGTAACGCGCGAAAGCCCGCTGGCCAGCCGATTTGATGCGCTGCGCGCTTCCAGCCAGCATGCGCTGGTGGGGCGCGGCGACGAGGCTGCGCGCATCCTGCAGCGCCTGGCCGAGGCGCGCAGCGGCCGCGGGCGGCTGGTGGTCATCACCGGTGAAGGTGGCATCGGCAAGTCACGCCTGGTCGGCCATGTGGTGCAGGTGGCGCAGCTGGCAAGCGGGCCGCGGCTGATCTTTCAGTGCTCGCCCTACCATGTCTCGACGCCGCTGCATGCGGTGCGCTACTACCTTGAGCGTGCCTCGGGCATCGGCGCGGCCGACAGCACGCAGCAGGCGCTGGACAAGCTGGCATCGCTGCTCAGCAACGCAGGCACTGAGTTAGCTTCGGCGGCAGTGGCCACGACGGCGGCAAAGGTGCCGCCCATGGCCCTGCTTGCCGAGTTGCTGCGCTTCAAGCGCACAAGCGATTCGGTGCTGAACACGCTGAGCTCGACCGAGCTGCGCCGGCTGACGATGCGCCTGCTGGCCAGCGAGCTCGAAGCCGCCGCGCGCCGCGCGCCACTGCTCATCATCGAAGACCTGCAGTGGATCGACCCGTCGAGCGCCGAGCTTTTCGCCGCGCTGCTGGCGCGGCTGGCCACGCTGCCGGTGCTGGTCATCGCCACCATGCGCCCGGGCCCACTGCCGGCGTGGATGGCCGAAGGGCGCGGCGAGGTGGTGGCGCTGGACCGGCTCGATGCCGCCTCCACACGAGCGTTAGCGCGTGCCGTGGCCGCGCCGCAGCTGCTCAGTGCGGCGGTGGAAGATGCGGTGGTGGCG
>JANMMH010000512.1:0-2777 GCA_031373055.1 Rubrivivax sp.
CGGCCTTTGATGATTCGGCAAAGCAGCGACCTCTCCAGCAAGTACGTGGGTGAAACCGAACAAAACATGGCGCGCATGTTCGAGGAAGCCGCCAGCGAAGAGGCCGTGCTGCTGCTGGACGAAGCCGACAGCTTTCTGCGCAGCCGAAAGCGCGCCGAGCGCAACTACGAGGTCACCGAAGTCAACGAGATGTTGCAAGGCATGGAGCGCTTCGCCGGCGTCTTCATCTGCACCACCAACCTCTTTGATGAGCTCGATGAAGCCGCGCTGCGCCGTTTCACCTTCAAGATTCGCTTCCACCCGCTAACGCCCGAACAACGTGTACGCATGTTTGTGGCCGAGGCGCTCAAAGGCGAGCCGCTGCGCTTAAGTGACGAGCAGCGTCAGCGTCTGATGCAGCTGGACCAACTTGTACCGGGTGACTTCGCGGCGGTGCAACGCCAGGCTGAGATCTTGGCGGCAGCGCTCGACGCTGACGAGTTCTTGTCGCAGCTGGAGAGTGAGCACCGCGTCAAGCCCGAGGTGCGGCAGCGGCGGGGGATTGGTTTCGTGCGTTGATTGGAAAGACGGCGAAGACCCACCTCAAGTCGGCGAGCCGGTGCGCCGATAGCGGAGCACGATGTTTCAGGCAGAAATTTTTCTTGGCTTGTCGCTGCTCGCGTTGATGGTCGCGGTGGGCTCGGGTGTGTACCAGCGCCTGCGCGCCAATCGCCTGGGGCGCAAGCTGCAGGCTGCAGAGCGGCGCATGGACTCCATGCTGAATCAAGACGCGCTCACCGGGCTGATGTCGCGCAGCGAGTTCGAGGTGGCGCTGGACGACGCGGTCGTGCAGGCCGACCGCGATGGCACGCCGCTGGTGGTGCTGAGCTTGGGCCTGGACAGCTTTCGTCTTATCAATGAAGCCTGGGGCCATGCCAGCGGCGACGCGCTATTGCAGGCCATCGCCCAACGCATGGCCACCTCGGCAGGCGACTTGCCGTTGGCGCGGCTGGGTGGCGACGAATTTGTACTGCTGCGCCGTGGGGCTTTGGAGCCAGGGCAACATCTGGCCACGCAGCTGCTGGGGGCGCTGGCGCGGCCCTTTCGTGTGGGCACGCAAGAGGTGTCGCTCAGCGCCTCGGCTGGCTTGGCGTTGTACCCGCAACATGGCGCGCGCGCTCGCTTGATGCTCAACGCGGGTGCGGCCATGCACACCGCCAAGGCCGCCGGTGGCGCCGCGCATGCCACCTACAACCCCAGCATGGACATTGACCACCGCGAGTTGGCCTTGCTGCGCCACGACTTGCGCCAGGCCGTTGAGCGGCGGCAGCTCGAGCTGGTGTTCCAGCCCAAGATCGACGCCAAGAGCCTGCAAATCACCGCCGCCGAGGCGCTGCTGCGCTGGAACCATCCCACGCGCGGCGTCATTAGCCCGGCGCTTTTCATTCCTTTGGCCGAGCGCCATGGGCTGATCATTGCCATCGGCAACTGGGTCATCGAAGAAGCCTGTCGCCAGGCCGCGCACTGGCGCGACCAGGGCTTGCGCATGCGTGTGGCGGTGAACATTTCGGGGGCGCAGTTGCGCCAGGAAGACTTGGTGCGGCGCATCGGCGAATCGCTTCGCCGTCACGGACTGCGGCCCGAACGCTTCACCTGCGAGATCACGGAGTCTGTGGCGATGGAAGACACCCTGGCCACGCAACAGGCCTTCGAGGCTCTTCGCGGCGCGGGCATGCACGTCTCCATCGATGACTTTGGCACCGGCTATTCGAGCCTGGCCTCACTACGCAAACTGCCCGCAGCCGAGTTGAAGATCGACCGTGCGTTTGTGGCCGATCTTGAGCACAGCGCGGACGCGCGTGCAATTGCCCAAGCCATCGTGCAAATGGCCCATGCGCTGGGCCTGCGCGTGGTGGCCGAAGGCGTTGAAACAACGCCACAGCGTGACCGGCTGGTGGCCTTGGGCTGCGACGAGTTGCAAGGCTTCCTCTTTGCCAAGCCGATGAGCGCTACGGCGCTGGGCCTGTGGGCGGACCAGGACGATGCAGGCGCCCGGCCAGCTTTCCGCGATTCGCTCTTTGTAGAAACCGCAGCCACACCGCTGAATTGAGCGGCCAGGCCGGCTGGCCCTACATCTGCTCCCAAGGCAGCCCGTCAAAGCGCCAGCCGCTGAGCGTGCCGCGCTTGAAGTGCTCGTCGAGTTCACCCTCAAATCCGTGTAGCACGTTGACCACCTCGGTGAAGCCCGCTGCTTCCAGGGCGTGGCCGGCGTCGACGGTGCGCTTGCCTGAACGACAGATCAGCACGATGGGCCGCGTGGTGTCTTGCGTCTCGCGCCGCACCTGTGCCACAAAGCGCTCGGGGTGGGCCTGCATTTCGGGGTACTCGTACCAGGCGATGTGCACCACGCCAGGCGGGTGGCCGACGTAGAGGTACTCGATCTCCATGCGCACGTCGACAAATAGCGCGGGTTTACCGCTCTGTTGCTGCGCTTGCAGGTATTGCCAGCTCTCTAGCGGTGTGAGGTGCTTCATGGCCCTTGCGGTCAGCGCTTCCTACAATTCCGCCATGAGCGCAAACCCAGTGACCTACACCCGTGGCGTGGCCTTGCCCGCCATTTTGCGGCATCGCATCGCCATCA
Organism: Rubrivivax sp.; assembly: GCA_031373055.1. Lineage (GTDB taxonomy): Bacteria > Pseudomonadota > Gammaproteobacteria > Burkholderiales > Burkholderiaceae_C > Rubrivivax. The sequence goes on from JANMMH010000512.1 coordinate 2,621, forward strand.
TCGACGGCGCCATGGGCACCATGATCCAGCGCTACCGCCTTGCCGAGGCCGATTTTCGCAATACCGCGCTGGCCGCCCATCCCAAGGATCTCAAGGGCAATAACGATCTATTGGTGCTGACACGGCCGGACATCGTGTTCGACATCCACGCCGCGTA
>JANMMH010000760.1:0-3748 GCA_031373055.1 Rubrivivax sp.
ATCACCAAGAGCAACGCGCAGCGCCACGCCATGGTGATGTGGGACGAGATCGCGCTGCAGGTCTCGCGCGAGTTCCCCGAGGTGCGCTGGGACAAGGAGTTGGTCGACGCCGCTACCGCCCGCATGGTCAACCGCCCAGCCTCGCTCGACACCCTGGTGGCCACCAATTTGCACGCCGACATCCTAAGCGACCTGGCTGCTGCGCTGGCCGGCAGCTTGGGGCTGGCGCCTACCGGCAACATCGACCCCGAGCGCCGCTACCCCAGCATGTTCGAGCCCATCCACGGTTCGGCCTTCGACATCATGGGCAAAGGCCTGGCCAACCCGATCGGCACGTTTTGGTCGTGCGTGATGTTGCTGGAGCATCTGGGTGAGGTGGCCGCTTCGGCGGCGCTGATGGCGGCGATTGAAGCGGTGACGGCGGACACGTCGCTGCATACCGCTGACCTGGGCGGCAGTGCGAAGACGGTGGATGTGACGCGGGCGGTGTGTCGGCGCTTGGGGCGCTGATATGCTCGCCGCGTGAAAGTTGGCGAGATCCTTCGACTGCTGCAACAAGACGGATGGAGCCTTGTTGCGACGCGTGGAAGCCATCGCCAGTTCAAGCACGCTTCGAAACCGGGACGGGTGACGGTCCCAGGCAAACCCAGCGACGATCTCGCGCTGGGCACGCAGAGCAGTATCTTGAAGCAAGCTGGTTTGAAGTAAGGAGCTAGGACCGATGCGATACGCAGTCGTCATTGAAAAAGCCATAGGCAACTATTCGGCCTATGTGCCCGATCTTCCAGGCTGCGTGGCGACGGGAATGACGATTGCCGAAGTCGAATCTGAAATTCGCGAAGCCATCCAGTTTCATCTCGAAGGCATGCGCGAAGACGGTACGCCTGTGCCCGCTCCTTCCAGCCAAGTCGAATACATCGAGATCGCGGCCTGAAGCGACGAGCACGACGATGTTCCTGCGGCGGCGTGTCAGGTTCCGTAGGCCCTCAGGCCCGACCTTCAACCCTGCCGCATCAACCATGCACTGACGCGGTAGCGCTCGCCGCGATAGTGCGCGTCCAGCGCGTCGAGCATGGCCGTCACGCCCGCCGGGCTCCAGCGCGCCAGCCACTCGAATGGCCCAGCGGGATAGTTGACGCCGAGCTTCATGGCGGCGTCGGCGCCATCAGGCGTGCACACACCTTGCAGCACCGCATCAGAAGCTTCGTTGATGAGCATGGCGACGGTGCGCGCGACGATCAGGCCGGGCGTGTCGGCCAGCGGCAGCGGCGTGAAACCGAGTGCGGCCAGCCAGGCTGGAGCTTGCTGCTGCCATGCCGTGCTAAAGCCAGGAGCGAGCGCATACGCCAGCGCGCTGCCTGGAGGCACGGGTGCTGGTGGCAAGCGGTCGAAGACGGCGACGTCGGGTGTACCGAGCTGCGCGGCAAGTTGCTGCGCCGTGCGCCCGTCGCTCATCACCAGGCGCGCGCCGTCGATGGCCAGGCCGACCCAGTCGCTGCCGCGTTCGCGTGCCGGGCCCCAGCCTTGCGCGGCGAGGGCGGCGGTGGCGGCGGCCTCTAACTGGTCGGCCATCGCGCCGCGGCCATGCACGGCGATCGCGCCGGCCGTCTGGGGTGCTTCAAACACCGCGACGGGCAGCGCCGCCGCGCCTTCGGGGTAGCGGTAGAAGCCGCGCCCACTCTTGCGCCCGAGCAGCCCGCCGTCGACCATCTCGCGTTGCACCAGCGAAGGCACGTAGCGCTTGTCGTAGAAGTTGGCTTCGAAGACCGACTGCGTGACGGCGAAGTTGGTGTCGTGGCCGATAAGGTCCATCAGCTCACACGGCCCCATACGAAAGCCTGCGGCGCGCAAGCAGGCGTCCAGCACGGCGGGGGTAGTGGCTTGCTCGTGCAGCAGTGCCAGCGCTTCGGCGTAGTAGGGCCGCGCGATGCGGTTCACGATGAAGCCCGGTGTGCTTTTCGTGTGCACGGGGCGTTTGCCCCAGGTCTTGCTGAGCTCGAAGATGGCCTCGGCCACGCTGGCTTGCGTCTGCAGGCCGCTCACCACTTCCACCAGCTTCATCAGCGGCACGGGGTTGAAGAAGTGCATGCCGACCAGGCGGCCCGGGTGCTGCAGGCCGTTGGCGATGGCAGTGACCGAGATGGACGAGGTGTTGGTGGCTAACACGCAAGTGGTGCTGACGATGGCTTCGAGCTGCTGGAAGAGCGCGCGCTTGGCGGCGAGGTTTTCGACGATGGCTTCGACCACCAGGCCGGCGTCGCGGCCGTCTTCCAGTGCCGCCAGCGGCGTGATGACGGCGAGGATGCGCGCGGCCTCATCGGAGTCCATCTTGCCTTTGGCCACCACGCCTTGCAGGGCGCTGGCCATCTTGGTTTTGGCCTCGGCGGCGGCGCCCTCGCGCAGGTCAAAAAGCCACACGGCGTGGCCGGCTTGTGCGGCCACTTGGGCGATACCGGCACCCATGATGCCGGCGCCAACCACGAGCACGGGGGTGTTGGTCAGCAGCATGGGTTCGCCATCAGTAAGTCTCAAGGTGCAGGCGGCCCTGGTGCTTGAGTGCGCTGCCGAGCGCGGCCCAGTCCAGGCCGGCTTGGGTGGCGATGTCGCGCAGCGCCAGCAGCACGCCTTCTTCCATGGCCTTCAAGCCGCAGACATAGAAGTAGGCGTTGGCGTCAGCCAGCAGCGGCGCCAAGTCGGCCGCGCGTTCACGCATCAGGTCTTGCACATAACGTTTAGCTTGACCGGTGGCACGGCTGAACGCGAAGTTGGTGTCGATGAAGTCTTTGGGCAGGCTTTGCAGCGGGCCGAAGTAGGGCAGCTCTTCCTTGCTGCGTGCGCCGAAGAAAAGCATCAACTTGCCGCCCTCGAACTTGCCCGATGCGCGTTGGCGCCGCCGCCACTCGGTCATCGCCCGCATGGGCGCACTGCCGGTGCCGGTGCAGATCATCACGATGTGGCTCTTGGGGTGGTTGGGCATCAGGAAGCTGCTGCCGAAGGGGCCGATGAGCTGCACGGAGTCACCCACCTGCAAGTCGCACATGTAGTTGCTGGCGACACCACGCACAGGCCGGTCCTGGTGGTCTTCGAGCACGCGCTTGATGGTGAGTGAGAGGTTGTTGTAGCCGGGCCGCTCACCATTGCGCGGGCTGGCTATCGAGTACTGGCGCGGGTGGTGCGCCCGGCCCAATGCGTCAGCGCCGGGCGGCACGATGGCGATGGACTGGCCTTCAAGTACCGGGAAGGGCATGGCGCCGAGGTCGAGCACGATGTGGTGGGTGTCGTATTCGCGGCCGACTTCGGTGACGCGCACATTGCCGCTTACTGTGGCGGTTAGCGTCTTCTGCGCAGCGGGGTTGCGCGGGTTGGGGCCGTAGAGGTTGGTGTAGGCGTGCGCGGCTGACCAGGGCGGCAGCGTGGCGTTGAAGCTGGTGCTGCTGAAGGCTTCCGTGGCTGCCGTTGGGACGGCGGCAGACGCGTCAGCGGCCAGTGGCAATTCAAGTGCCGCCGCGCCGGTGTCTTCGATCGACTTTTCTGCCGGCAACTCGTCCCACGTGAACTGCTCGCTAACGCTGTAAGCACTGGCCTTGGCCACCGTGCGCCAGTTATCGATGCTGCCCGTGGGGCAGGGCGGCACACAGGCCATGCACAGGTTGCAGATCGCCGCGTCGACCACATAGTTGCGTGCATCGTGCGTGATGGCGCCCACCGGACACGTGGCCTCGCAGGTGTTGCAGCGGATGCAGATCTC
>JANMMH010000762.1:0-2176 GCA_031373055.1 Rubrivivax sp.
CGCTGCGGCTGCGCCATCACCCCACGCAGGCGGGGCTGCGCCGCGCGGTCTTGTCGACGGCGGGCGGCGTCACGCCTTCCACGCTGCCGCTGCAAGGCCAGGCCCTCGCCCCCGCGCTGCCCGATCTTCGCGCTGCGCCCTCCCTGCTGGCCTTCGCCGCACGCACGGGGCAGGCCGCACCCGTACAGCCGCTGTGGCTGCGCAACGTGGGGTCTGCATCGCTGCGCGTGGATGCGCTTACCTTGCTGGGTAGCGGCTACGCCTTTAGCGCCACGGGCTCCATGGGCGCCATGGGCGCCTGCGCCGCCGACGGCTTCGAGCTCCTGCCCGGCAGCGCCTGCGCGCTCGACGTGGCGTGGAGTGGTAGCGCCGCCGCCGCAGCCGGCGCCACGCTCAGCGCCACCGGGCCCGGCTTGCTGGCACAGGCTGCGGTGCCGCTGTCGGTCACCGAAGACCCCGCGCAGCAAAGCAACATCGGCACCGGCGGCGGCAACATGTCGGCACTGTCGCTGCTTGCACTTTGCATCGCCCTGCTCGCCCTGTCTCGAACAAAATCACGCCATGACTAAACCACTCTTCACGCGCCGCCACACCCTGCAAACCCTGGCCCTTGGCGCTGCCGTGGGCGCCCCCGCATGGGTCCGCGCACAGTCCGTCGTACCCGAGATGCTGCTGCGCGCTAGCGACGGCCACGCCGTGCTGAGCGACGCCGCCACCGCGGCCGGGAAGTGGCGCGCGACCTACATCGATTTCTGGGCTTCGTGGTGCACGCCGTGCAAGCTTTCCTTCCCGTGGATGAACCAGATGCACGAGCGCTACGCGGCCAAAGGCCTGCGCATCGTGGCCATCGGCCTGGACCGCAAAGACGCCGACGCGCAGCGCTTCTTGCGCTCCGTCACAGCACGCATTCCGATCGCACTGGACCCGGCGGGCGAAACGGCCGAGCTGCTCAAGGTGCTGGTGATGCCCAGCTCCTACCTCATCAGCGCCGATCGCAAGCTCTTGCTCACGCACAAAGGCTTTCGCCTCGAAGACACGGCCGCGCTCGAAGCGCAGCTCAAGGCGGCCTTGGCGTGAAGCTCGCCGCTCGCCTTCAAGCTTGCTTGCTCGCGTTATGCCTTGCACCACTGGCAGCCTGCAGCGTGGCGCCACCCAAGGCCTGGCAGAAAGACCTGCTCGCACGCCCCGCGATGGCCATGGACGGTGACGCGCTGGAGCAGCGCTACAGCGCCCACATCTACGCCAGCCGCGAGAACTCTTCCGGCGGCAGTGGCGTGGGCGGCGGCGGCTGTGGCTGCAACTGAGGCGCACTGGGCGCCGCTGCTTTCGCCACTCATGGCCGCCGCGCTCGCCTTGCCCGGCGTGGCCGCAGCGCAGGTCGATGTGGACCCAGGTAGCGTCAGCCTCAAGTGGCTTTCCTACCAAGACCGCCAACCCGGTTTGCAGCGCATCAAGGTCAGCGCACCTTCGTTGTTAGTGCGTGCGCCGCTCGCCGGCCCATGGGTGCTGGAAGCTGGCCTCAGCAGCGACAGCGTCTCGGGGGCGTCGCCGCGTTATCACAGCGCGATTTCGGGTGCTTCGCGCATGAGCGACGAGCGACGTGCGGGCGACGTCAAGCTCACGCGCCTTGGCGAGCGCAGCGACTTCGCCCTGGGCCTGGCCAGCTCGGATGAGAACGACTTCCACTCGCGCGCTGCATCCATGGAAGGCCGCTGGCACAGCGACGACCGCAACCGCAGCTGGAACGCGGCCGTGGCGCTCACGCTTGACCGCATCGGCTCCACAGACGACGACACGCTCAGAGAGCGGCGGCGCACGCTGGAAGTGTCGGTCGGCATCACGCAAGCGATGAGCCGCGCTGACCTGGTACAGCTGAGCCTCACCCACGCGGCGGGCCATGGCCACTACAGCGACCCCTACAAGCGGCCTGACGTGCGCCCAGGATCACGCCATCAGAGCATCGTGCTCGTGCGCTGGAACCACCACTTCGAAGGCGCCGACATCACCCTGCGCAGTAGCTGGCGCGGCTACCGCGACAGCTTCGGCGTGCGCTCGCACACGCTGAGCGTGGAGCCCTTTCGTTTTGTATCCGAACATGATCTTTTCTGCTTCCTTCGGTGTGCCGCTTTTTGCGACGAGTACCCAGTATCGGTCGGCCTCGTCTACAACGACCCGT
>JANMMH010000605.1:0-2004 GCA_031373055.1 Rubrivivax sp.
TGCCCACCATCGCCTGCTGACCGAGCACCTGGGCGTGCGCCACCTGCGCCTGGTGTTGGGCAACTCGATGGGCGGCATGGAGACATGGCTATTCGCGCAGATGTTCCCGGGCTTCGCCGACATCGCCGTGCCGATGGCGTCAATGCCGACCGAGATGAGCAGCCGCAACTGGATGCTGCGCCGGCTCATCACCGATTCCATCCGCACCGACCCTGAATGGGCCGGCGGCAACTACACGCAGCAACCGCGCAGCGCGCGCTTCGCCTCGGTGTTCTACGGCCTGGCCACCAACGGCGGCAACCAGGCGCTGTACCGTTTGGCGCCGACGCGGCAGCAGGCCGATGCGCTGCTTGACCAGCGCCTCGCGGCGACCTTCAGCGCCGACGCCAACGACGTGCTTTACCAGTGGGACAGCTCGCGCGACTACGACGCAAGCGCCGGGCTCGAGCGCATCCAGGGCAGGCTCTTGGCCATCAATTCCGCCGACGACGAACGCAACCCGCCCGAGCTGGGTGTGATGGAGCGTGCCCTGGCCCGCGTGGGTGGCGGGCAACTGCTGCTCATACCCGGTAGCCCGCAGACGGCTGGCCATGGCACCACAGGACAGGCGCGCTTCTGGAAGGCCGAGTTGGCAGCACTATTGCAAACAGCGCCGCGGCTGGTGCCTTGAGCCGCCGAGGGCATGCGCCTCGGGGTCACACCTTCAGCGTGACGGTGAACACCGCACCTCGCGCGCCGTCGCCGCGGTCTGCCGCCACCAACTCACCGCCATAGCGCTCCACGATCGTGCGGCTGATCCACAGCCCCAGACCCGTGCCGTCTTTCTTGCGCGTGACGAAGGGCTTGAAGAGCTCTTTAATGAGCTCCGGCCCGAGGCCACTGCCGGTGTCACCCACCGTGATGTCGACGCCATCATCAAGGTCGCGGCTGCTCAGGCTCAAGACGCCGCCTGCGGGCATGGCATGGATGGCGTTGACGAGCAGGTTCACCAGCACCTGCTGCAACTCGTTGCGATTGATCTGCGGCATGCGCGTGGCATGCAGCGCGCGCTGCACGCTGATCTGCGTTTTTGACAGCAAGTGCGTGGTCAGCAGCAGGCTGTCCTCCACCAGCCGGTTGACTTCCACCGCTGCGATGTAGCCCGCAAACTCGGCCGGTCGCGCGAACTGCAAGAGCTGCGTGACGATGAGTCGCATGCGCTCGATCTGCGCGTCCACCAGGGCCAACTCGGCGCGCACGGGCTCGGCCTGCACACCCAGCAACTCGCGCACGAGATCCAAGTTGCCCTGTATCACCGCGATCGGGTTGTTGACCTCGTGCGCGATGCTCGCCGTGAGCTGTCCCACGGCGGCCAGCTTTTCGGCGCGCACCAGCTGCCCCTGCGCGGCTTCGAGCTCACGCGTGCGCGCCACGACCTTGGCGTCGAGCTCGCTGTTGAGTGTTTGCAGCGCACGCGTGTGCTCGTCCACCACGTCGAGCAGGTGGTCCAGGTGGCCCGCGAGTTGGCCGATTTCGTCGTGGCTTTGCACGGCACCCACGCGCGCCGCCATGGCCCCCGCGCCCACCGACTGCATGGTCTGCGCCATGCGCTCCAGCGGCGCAAAGATGCTGCGCGCCAGACGCAGACAAACCAACGCGGCAAGCACCATGACACCGAAGAAAAGCACGCCGATACCCAGCAGCACGCTGTACTTGGCCCAGCGAAACGGCGCTTCGGTAAAGCCGACGTAGAGCATGCCCACGCGGCGCGCGCCGCGATCCAGCAAGGGCAGGTAGCCCGAGACGTACCAGTCGTTGACGACGAACGCGCGGCCCAGCCAGGTTTGGCCACCCCCGAGCCCGGCGTCGTGCACGCCTTTCGACACGCGTGTGCCGATGGCGCGCTCGTCACGCTCGCCGCCGAACAAGCGCACGTTGGTGCTGATGCGCACATCGTCTAGAAAGAGCGTGGCCGTGCCCAGGCTGCCGTAGGGCAGCGAGCCGGCGGGGTAGACGATGCTGTTG
>JANMMH010000766.1:0-1801 GCA_031373055.1 Rubrivivax sp.
TCAGCCAACGCAGGGCCAACGCAGGCTGGCCCCTGTTGCATGAATCGACTTAAAAGTTGTGCCGCACACCCATGCCGACCGCGCGCACACGCACGTTGCTGCGGCTGGAATCGATGCCGTCGTTGTCAAAGAACGCTTGCAGGTCGGTGTTCTTGGACAAGTAGTACTGGTAGCTCAGCTGCTGCCGATTGCGGTTGCCCGTCAGCGATGCCTGAACGTCCCGTTGCATCAGGTTGAACACCACCTTGTTTACGCCCTGGGTGTAGACCGCACCCAAGATCGCGTACTGCACATCACGCCGCCGCGTCACCGTGTTCTTGTAGCGGTCAGTGCCACCCAGCAGGTAGACCGCAAACGCTGGCGTGAGCTGGTAATTCGCGCCGGCTTGCCACTTGTCCTCAAACTCGTTGCTGGCCAAGCCGCCGCGTCGGTTGTCCTTGGCATAGCCCAGCCCCGCTTTAAGGTTGCCCGCCTGGTAGTTCAGCCCGAGATCGAACGAGCGAGCGGCGTCTTCGAGCTCGGTGGTCGTGCCCGCACCGCGGTAGTAGTAGCGCGCCCGCACGTGCAACCCCGACCATGCCGGGCTGACATAGCCGATGCTGTTGGACGTGCGGTTGCGCGCGTTTTGCATCGACGTGCTGGTGGCCGTGGCGCCAGCGTCGTTGGGTGCGAATTGGGTCAGCGCGATGATCTGCGAATACAGCGGCGAGCCGGTGGGGTTGGCCGAATCCAGGCGGCCCAGGGCCACCACACCCCAGCCACCGTGCAGCGCCACGTAGCTGTTGCGAAAGACGGGGCTCGTCAGCTCACCGCTGTCGGCGCTGAAGCCCATCTCCAGGCCAAACGATGCGCGCAGCCCGCCGCCCAGATCCTCGATGCCGCGGAACCCAAGCCTTGAGGCGTTGTCGCGCAGCTCATTGACCTTGCTGATGCCGCCGGTGTCGATCTGGTTGGCGGTAAGCGCAAGCCGGCCGTAGATGGTGACGTTCTGTGCAGCGCACGTTGCGCTGGCCACGGCAAGGCAGGTGAAGGTGGTCAGGGCAAGGGGTGAGTTGAGGCGCATGGTGGTGTCCGTGGCGGTGGGGTTGGTTGGGTTGATGCAGATGTGCGGCGGCTGTCAAGCGCGCCACAAGAAGACGGGGGCAAAGGTGGCGCTCATGCTCCGCGCGCCGGGCGGCTGCGTGCGGCTGGGTTGATGTCGTCAGGCGCGCCGGGCGCGATCGGCGGGTGCTCGCGCAGCGACTGCTCAAAAGCCATCACCATGCGCCGCATGGGGCCGCGCACCCAACCGTCGTCCATAGCGGCGTCGGTCTCTTCCTTGGGGTCGCGTTTGAGGTTGAAGAGCCACGGCGTTTCCAGGTGCCGCACGCCTTCATTGGGCTCGCTCTCGAAGGCGAAGTGCAACTTCCAGTGCCGCCACTTCGCGGCCCGCAGTTCGCTCTTGATGTAGAAAACAAAACCCTCGCGGGCTGAGCGCGATGCGGCGCCCATCCACCAGGCCAACTGGTTGACGCCGTCGATGGGCCTGTCGCTCGGCACCGTTGCGCTGCCCGCCGCAATCAGGGTCGCGTAGAGGTCGGTTACGTGAACGATGTCGTCACTGACTTGAGCAGCTGCAACCCGGCCCGGCCAGCGCACGATCAGCGGCACGCGCAGGCCACCTTCCATCGCCGTGTGGTAGGTGCCCGTCCACGGCCCGGCCGTGCCGCGCCAGGGCCTGCGGAACTCGGGGCCGTTGTCGCTGGCGAAGATGAAAAGTGTGTCGTCACGAAGCCCGAGCTCGTTCACCGCGTCGAGCAAC
>JANMMH010000646.1:0-1552 GCA_031373055.1 Rubrivivax sp.
CAACCCCAAGGTCAAGACCAAGGTCGTGTGGGTCAACGAGTGGTTCAACCCGCCCAAGGAAACCGAAGCCGCGCAAAGCCTGATCAACGGCGGCGCCGACGTGCTGTTCCAGAACACCGACTCTTCGGCCGTGCTGCAAACGGCAGGCAAGAACAAGAAGCTGGCCTTCGGCTGGGACTCGGACATGACGGCCTATTCACCCGAGGCCCACCTCGCGTCGGCGGTGATCAACTGGGGTCCGTACTACATCAAGGCCACGCGCGACGCGCTGGAAGGCAAGTGGGCCGGCGGCGGCAACACCTGGTGGGGCGTGAAAGAAGGCGCCATCGACATCGTGTCCATCAGCGACAAGGTGCCCGCCGAGACCAAGGCCGCGGTCGAGAAGATCAAGGCCGGCCTGAAGGACGGTAGCTTCTCGATCTGGAAGGGCCCCATCGTCGGGCAGGACGGCAAGGAGCTCTTGAAGAAGGACGAAGTCGCCGACGACAAGTGGCTCAGCGGCGTCAACTTCTACGTCAAGGGTGTGGACGGCAAGGTGCCTTCGGACAAGAAGTAGGCGCCCGATCTTCCGCCATGAACAAGGGGCCGCGTGGGCCCCTTGTCTTTTGGTCGATACGCTACGTTCAGCCCTTTTTGGACTTGATGGCCTTGCGCGCAGGTGCCTGCCCCAGCACCTCGATCTTGGCCATCACCACGCCGGAGCGCAGCATGCCGATCTTGCGTGCAGCGGCGAGTGAGAGGTCACCCACGCGGTCTGCTGCGGTCGGGCCGCGGTCGTTCACGCGCACCAACACGCTGCGCTTGTTGTTGATGTTGGTCACCCGCACCTGCGTGCCAAAGGGCAGCGTCTTGTGCGCCATCGTCATGGCCTCGGGGTTGAAGCGCTGGCCGCTGGCGGTCTTTCGCCCGGCGAACTTGCGGTCGTAGTAGGCGACCTTGCCCTCGGCGCCGTCGGCGCCGTCGGCGCTGGCGGGTGCAGACGCGGCGACGCTGGCCTTTGCGGCCGGGGCAGCTGCAGGGGCGGGGGCGGGTTGTTGCGCCAGTGCAAGGCCTGTGCAGGCGGTGCTCAAGACGATGAGTTGGGCGGCCAAACGGCGCGCCAAGCTTGATGGGGTCATGCTTCTTCTCTCTGGTGGGCTGATGATTTGCGCCGCATACGGTCGCTGCCATGTTCGGCCACGGGTGACGGGCCTTGCGCGATCATAGATGCGATGCATTGCCTTGATCTGACGCATCGCGCGTAGGCCCCGTCGGGAGCATTTGGCCTGGCTGCGCCAAACCGCCACAGCCGCACCCAACTTGACGCTGCGCGCTATGTACATGTATTGTCCATACCCATCGCGTCACCTCGCGTCACCCTGGAGTCAGACCTTGGAAGTTGCTGCTGAACGCATCGTCGTGCAAGCCACCCCGGGCGACAAAAAGGCCATCGTGGCCAAAGCCAAACGGCTGAGCATTCCCATCTCGGAGCTGATGCGCCGCGGCGCCTTTGCCTACCAGTCGGAAACGGCTGACGCCGAGCTCGCCACGCTGGCCGATGCCGCACGTGGCG
>JANMMH010000652.1:0-4084 GCA_031373055.1 Rubrivivax sp.
TTGCTTGGCTGCGCGCTGGCCGCACAAGCCCAAACACGCAGCCTGGTGGTCTCGACCTACGGCTTCAACGGCGAGCTCTTGAAGAAGCACGTCTATGACCCCTTCAAGGCGCGCTGCGGCTGCGAGCTGGTGATCGAAACCGGCAACGTCGCGGAACGTTTCGCAAAGCTCGAAGCGCGCCGTGCCAACCCCAACGTTGACCTGATCCAGATGCCCGACTTCACGGCGCTGGAGGCGTCAAACAAAGGCCTGCTCGCGCGCATCGACGCCACCAAACTAAAGAACCTGGACCAGATCTACGACTTCGGCCGCGACCCGCTGCGCAATGGTGAAGCGGTGGCCTACACCGTCTACGCCGTCGGCCTGGTGGTACGCACCGACAAGCCCGCCACCGCCAACATCACGAGTTGGCGCGACCTCTGGCGCCCCGAGCTCAAAGGCCACCTCATGCTGGCCAACATCACCGGCAACCAGGGCCTGGCCACGCTCTTCATGGCCGACCGCGCCTGGGGCGGCCTGGCCACCGACATGAGCACGGGGATGGGCAAGCTGGCCGAGATCAAGAGCCACGCCGTCACTTTCTACACCCAGACGGCGCAGATGACCGCGCTCTTCGCGCAAGACGAAGCCTGGGTCGCCCCCGTTGGCCGATTCGCCTGGCTGAATTTGAAGAAGACCGGCAAGCCGCTGGCCTGGGTCGTGCCCAAGGAAGGCCAGCTCGGCATGATGAATGTGCTGGCGATCCCGAAGGGCGCAAAAAACCCCGAACTGGCGCAGCAGCTCATCGACTTCTGGCTCAGCAAGGACGTGCAAACGGCGCTGGCCAATGACCTCGTCGACTCCCCCATCAACCGCAGCAGCAAGCCCACGCCCGAGGCCATGGAGTCGCTGACCGTTGGCGCCGCACAGATCAATTCGCTGGTCTTCATGAAGCCCGAGATGGTGGTGCGCGAGCGCGCCGGCTGGGTCACGCAGTGGAACCGGATGATTGCTGCGAAGTAGGACGACATGCGCGTCACTCAGAAGTTAGCCTGCAACGCGATATCAATGCAGCATGCACCTGCCCAAACCGACACTGCGTCTGCGCACGAACAGGGGACTCGCGTGATCGGGCGCAGGTCCTTGGCCAGCGCTGCCGCGCTGCTATGGCTGGTCGCCCACAGCCCCGCTCGCCCCCAGCCCGCGAAGGGGCTGCCGCGCGTGGCGCGGATACGCATGGAAGCACCGCTGGCGGACATCGTGGGCGCCGACCCGGCCGATCCGGGCGCACGCGCCTTTGTGCACGGCCTGCGCGACCTCGGCTGGGTGGATGGCCGCAATGTCACCATCGTGAATCGTTCGGCCGAAGGGCGGCCCGAGCGGCTGCCCGCGTTGCTGCGCGAAGTGATTGAGCTGCCGGTCGACGTGATCGTTACGGCCGGGGGTGCCATGTCGCGCGCCGCCCAGCAAGCCACCGACACGACGCCGATCGTCGCCATCGGCCCCGATCTGGTGGCGCTGGGCCTGGCCAGCAGCCTGGCGCGGCCTGGCGGCAACGTCACGGGGCTGACGTTTGAGACTGGGTCTGCCATGGCCGCGAAGCGGCTGCAGTTGCTCAAGCGCGCCGTGCCTGCCGTCAAGCGCGTCACCTACATCCGCCCGAGCCCGGTCGCTGGGCAGCCGATGTGGTCTGCGCAAACCACTGAAGCGGCGCGCGCGCTCGGCCTCGTGCTGTCGGCCGCCGTGGTCGACAGCCCCGAAGACTTGGACGCCGCGTTCGCGGCCATGTCGCGCCACCGGCCCGACGCGATCTGGTGCAGCGACTCGCCGGTGAACCTGGGCAACCGCGCACGCATCATTGCGTTCGCCACGCGCGAGCGGCTGCCGTCCCTCTTCGGGCTGAGGCAGTTTGCTGAGTCCGGGGGGCTGATGTCGTACGCCACCAACCTCGTCGAAGTCGAGCGCCGTGCTGCGGCCTACGTCGACAAGATCCTCAAGGGCGCCAAGCCGGGCGAGCTGGCGATCGAGCTGCCGACACGGTTCGAGTTCGTCATCAACCTCAAGACCGCTGCGGCGCTTGGCATCACGATTCCGAAGGCGCTGCTGTTGACGGCCGATGAGGTGATTCGGTGATCGATCGCCGCCCCAACACCGAGGAGATACATGTGATCGGACGCAGGCCGTTGCTGCGGATGGGCAGCGCCTTGCTGGTCGCGCCCCCCGCTGCTCGGGCCCAGCGGCCAGCAAAGGTCCATCGCATTGCCTTTGTTTCGTCGGGCCGGCCGGGCAAGTCATTCGCCGCGTTTTTGCAGCGCTTGCGCGATCTGGGCTACGTCGAGGGGCAGAACATCGTCATCGAACAGCGATTTGCGCACGGGCAGCCCGAGCGGATTCCCGGGTTCACCGAGGAGATGATGCGCGGCAACGTGGACGTGCTGGTGGCCAACGATACGGGCGTGACGCGCGCCGCCATGAAGGCCACCAGCACCATCCCCATCGTCTTCGCAGCTGCGTCCGACCCTGTCGCGCAAGGCCTGGTCAGCAACCTTGCGCGTCCGGGCGGCAACGTGACGGGCATGTCCTTGGCGTACGGCGACGGCTTCGCTGCCAAGTGGTTGGAGTTGCTGGGGCAGGCCACGCCCAAGCTCACGCATGTGGCGGTGCTCTGGACCGCAGGCAGGGAGGCCCCGATGGTGAAGGAGTTGCAGAGGGCATCGCAACTCTTGAAAGTACGACTCGACGAGCACCGTCCCTCCAGTCCCACCGGGCTCGATACGGCACTCGCCACGATGGGTAGCAGCGCGGCGCGAGGTCTGATCGTGACCGCGAGCCCGTTCTTTTCGACCCATCGGGAAAGGCTCATTCAATTCGCCGCGAGCAAACGTTTGCCGGCCATCTATGCCTCTGACGACTACGCCAACGCGGGTGGCCTGATGTCTTACGGGCCGAATCTTCCAGACGTGTACGGGCGCTCGGCGTCGCTGGTCGACAAGATCCTTAAAGGCGCCAAGCCTGGCGATCTGAGCGTGGAGCAGCCGACCAAGTTCGACTTCGTGGTCAATCTGGCCACCGCGCGCAGCCTTGGGCTTGTGGTGCCCAAGACCGTGCTGCTCAGAGCCGATCGGACCATCGAATGAAGGAGGGGCCGCAGGCCATAGGGTCCCCAGCTGTCTTGTCACTCGACCAGACTGCGCGCCAAGGGCATGCCAGCAGCCCCCCGCCACAGGGCAGCCGTACCTTCGCTGCGACGTGATCCAGCATGCGCGCACTGTCAACGTTAGCCCTCTGCCTGGTGTGTGCGCAGCCCGCGCTGGCGTTGGACGTGCAAGGCCTGTGGAATTTCAAAGACCCTGCTGCCAGCGAGCAGCGTTTTCGTGCCGCACTGGCCGGCGCCACGGCTGACGAGGCCTTGATCCTGCACACGCAAATCGCCCGCAGCCATGGCCTACTCAAAGACTTCGAGCAAGCGCGTTTGGTGCTGTCGCAGATCAAGCCGCAGCTGGCCACGGCCAGCGCCGAAGCGCGCACGCGCTGGGCCTTGGAGTGGGGCCGCAGTTTTGCCTCGGCCACACACAGCCAGCCGTCGGTAGACGACAGGAGCCAAGCGCACGCGGCCTACCTCGACGCCCTGGCCAGCGCGCGCGCCGGCGCGCTTGACGGCCTGGCGATCGACGCCATCCACATGCTGGCCTTTGTGGACACTGCGCCTGCTGACCAGCTGAAATGGGGCCGCGAAGCGCTGGCCGTCGTGAACGCGTCGATGCAGATGGAGGCCGAGCGCTGGGAAGGCTCGATACGCCACAACATCGGTTTCGCCTTGCATCAGCTCGCGCGCTATGACGACGCCTTGACCGAGTTCCAGAACGCACTGGCAGTGCGCGAGAAAGCGGGCAACGCCGGCAGCATTCGCGTCGCGCATTGGATGATCGCGTGGACGCTGCGCGCGTTGAAGCGCGGCGACGAAGCGTTGGCCATCCAGTTGCGACTTGAGCGTGAAAACGCCGCCGCAGGCACGAGCGACATCTATGTCTTCGAAGAGCTGGAGCTGCTTTACCGCGGCCAGGGCGACAGCGCCAAGGCCGAGCACTACGCCGCGCTGCGCAAG
>JANMMH010000665.1:0-41956 GCA_031373055.1 Rubrivivax sp.
ACGGCGCTGCTGGCCGAGAAGTCCAGGCCGATGAGGTGGCCCACCAGTTGCGCCGGGGCCTCGCCCTCCGCGATGAACAAAGGCGCCAGGCCCGCGACGAGCTTTTGGCGGGCTTCGGCGGCGGAATCGTCGGGCCCGATCTGGAGCTGGCGCGCCAGCATGTCACGCAGCAAACCATAAGGCTGAACCGCGCTGCGCGGGTGCGCACGCGCCAGCAAGAGCCAGCACGAATTGAGGTTCAGCCTTTGCTGAAACTCGGCCAGCAAGCGACTCTTGCCCAGGCCCGCCTCACCCACCACCGTGAGCGCACGCGCACTGCGCTGCGTGAGCACGGCGTGGAAGGTAGCTTGCAGCTGCTCCAGTTGTGCGCTGCGCCCAACCATCGGCGTCTCAAGCCCTTCAATGCCACGCGTGGGCACACGAAAGGCGCGGGTTTTGGCGCGTTCGACGAGGTAGCTGCGCAAGGGCTGCGCCACACCTTTGACGCTGACGCTCTCTTGCGCCACCACGTCAAAGAGCCCACGCACATGGCGGTAGCTGTCGTGGCTGATGCGCAGCCGCCCCACCGGCGCACTTTGTTCCATGCGCGCGGCGACGTTGACGGTAGCGCCGCGGATGCTGCCTTCGGCGTCGACACCACCACCTAACAACACGCGACCGGTGTGCACACCGGCACGCACGTTGAAATCGGGCACGCCGTGCATTTGGCGCACGTCGGGTGCTAGCAGCGCAGCTTCTTCGATGATGCCCAGGCCGGCGCGCACGGCGTCTTCAACATCGTCTTCGTTGGCCTCCTCGGTGCCAAAGGCCGCGAGCATGCCGTCGCCGGTGTACTGCAGCACGCGGCCATGGTGGCGCTGCACCACGACCGTGAAGCGCTCGAGCGCGCCGTCCATCACGGCGTGGATCTCCTCCGGGCCCACCGCCTGCCCTAGGGCCGTGGAGCCGACCACGTCGACACAGAGCACGCTGACCTGTTTGAGCTGCTGCGCGGGCGGCGTGGGCGCCGACGCCGCCGCCACGAGCTCGCGCGCACGCAGGGTGGCGAGTTCGCGCTTGATGGGTGCGAGTGCCGCGTCGACCAAGGCGTCACCCAACACACCGCGCTGCGCCTCCAGCGCCGCGACGGTGGCGGCGAGCTGGTCGGCGGTTTGCTCCATCGCTAACGTATGCCTTAGTGGGCGGGCGCGCTCGGCCCCGCGCCACCGGCCTGGTGCAGCACCCGCTGCGGATACGGAATCACCACGCCCGCTTCGTTCAGCGCGCGCAACACGACCAGGTTCACGTCCGAGCGCACGTTGCCGTGGCCCATCTCGGGGTCGTTGATCCAGAAGGGAATCTTCAGCTCCAGGCCATCAGGCGCGAACTGCTCAAGATGCACCTGCGGCGGCGGCTCGGCCAGCACGCGCGGCACGGCGGCAACCGCCTCAAGCAAGCGCGGGAACAAGGCGTCGAGGTCGCTGCCGTAGGCCACCTGCACGCTGGTGGTGTGCAGCACGCGGCGGTCGGCGAGCGAGAGGTTCTCGACACGCTGGATGATCATCATCTCGTTGGGCACGATGGCCTCGCGGCCGTTGAGCGCGCGGATCACGGTGTAGCGCGTCTTGATGTCGCTGATGGTGCCTTCGAAGCCGTCGACCTTGACGACATCACCGATGCGCATGCTGCGCTCGGCCAGGATGACAAAGCCGCTGATGTAGTTGGCCGCGAGCTTTTGCAAACCAAAACCGATGCCCACACCCAGCGCACCGCCTAACACCCCAAGTGCCGTGAGGTCGATGCCCGCGGCCGACAGCGCAAACATCAGCCCGAGCAGCAACAACACCGCGCGCAGCGTGTTGGCCGCCATCTTGCGCAGCGACAGGTTGTCGCGCGCACCGTGCAGCAGGCGCGCTTCGAGCGTGGCGCTGAGCCACAGCGCCAGCACCAACACGGTGATGGCAGCGAGCGCGCCTTCAATGAGGTTACGCACCGAAATGCGTGTGCTGCCGATCTTCCAGGACACGGTGTCAAGCTCGGCCATCAGCAGCGGCAAGAGGCCGGTGATCCATAGCGCGGCGGCGATCCAGGCCAGCCACGAGACGGTGGTCTGCATCACGCGCACGGCGGCCGAGGTCGGGAAGGCCTTTTGCAGCACATGCACCAGCAGCCGGATGACGACCAGTGCCCACAGGACCGGCACGGCCAGGCGGAACACCGCCATGGGCAGCATGTCGGCCAGGGCCCAACGCGCGGCCAGAGCGGCTAACACCGCAAGCACCGGGAAGAGCACCCCGTCGACGATGCGCTGGCCGAACCAGATCGAGCTGCGGCGCTCGCGGCCACGGCCAGCGCTGCCACCACGCACCAGCCGCGCCACAAGCCAGGCCAGCGCCAGGCAAGCCAGCAAGACGGCGGCTTCAATGAGCGCGCTGTGTTGTGAGAGCGCGTGCAACAACTGGCCGAACTCGGCCGCCGTGAGCTGCGGGGTCAAGCCACGCCCGCCAGCACGCGCAGGTGCGCCGCCACGCTGCGCGCCAGGGCGCTGAGGTTGTAGCCACCTTCCAGGCACGAGACGATGCGGCCCTGCGCATGGCGCGCCGCCAGTGCCATCAACTCCTTCGTTAGCCAGGCGTAGTCGTCTTCCACCAGGCCCATCTGGCCCAGGTCGTCTTCGCGGTGGGCGTCGAAGCCGGCGGAGATGAACACCATCTGCGGCGCAAAGGCTTCCAAGCGCGGCAGCCAGTGCTCGGTGACGGCCGCGCGCATGGCCGGGCCGCGGGTGTAGGGCGCCAGCGGCAGGTTGACCATGTTGTCGCCCTTCGGCGTGGTGCCCGAGTAGGGGTAGAGCGGGTGCTGGAAGAAGCTGCACATCAAGATGCGCTCGTCACCCGCGACGATGTCTTCGGTGCCGTTGCCGTGGTGCACGTCGAAATCGATGATCGCTACGCGTGTGAGGCCGTGCACGTCGAGCGCGTGGCGCGCGGCCACGACCACGTTGTTGAAGAAGCAAAAGCCCATGGCCTGCTCACGTGTGGCGTGGTGGCCGGGCGGGCGTGTCGCGCAGAAGGCGTTTTTTGCGTGGCCTGCGATCACGGCGTCGGTGGCGGCGATGGCCGCACCCGCGGCGCGCAACACGGCTTGCTGCGTGCCGGGGCTGGCGATGGTGTCGGGGTCAAGCGCACGTGGCTCGTTGCTCAGCGTCACTTGCTCCAACAAGTCAAGCGCGTTGCCAACGTAGTAGCCGCTGTGTGCGCGGCCGAGTTGCTCGGCCGTGGCCAGCGGTGCGGCCTGGTAGTCGAGTGCCAGGTCCAGGCCGGTGGCGCGCAGGTGGTCGGCAATGGCGTCCAACCGCGCCGGGCATTCGGGGTGGCCGCGGCCCATGTCATGCAGGCGGCAATCGGCGTGGCTGTACAGAGCGGTATTCATGCCTTAGTTCATCCTTGCGGGCAGTTTCTTTTCGGTTAAGGTGGCACGCATGGACCCAAGCCTCGCGCGCCAGCTTGCCCGGCTGGCTGACCAGATTAGCACGATCATTGTGGGCAAACGCACGCAGATCGAAGACTGCATTGCCTGCCTTGTAGCCGGTGGGCACCTGCTCATTGAAGACGTGCCCGGTGTCGGCAAAACCACGCTGGCGCATGCGCTGGCGGTGTCGCTGGGGCTGAAGTTTTCGCGCGTGCAATTCACCGCCGACCTGATGCCCAGCGACCTGGTGGGTGTGAGTGTGTTCGAGCGCAGCAAAGAGGCCTTCGTCTTCCACCAGGGCCCCGTGTTCACGCAGGTGCTGCTGGCCGACGAGATCAACCGCGCCGGGCCCAAGACGCAGAGCGCGCTGCTCGAGGCGATGGAAGAACAGCAGGTCTCGGTGGAGAACGAAACTCGCAGCCTGCCGCACCCGTTCTTCGTCATCGCCACGCAAAACCCGTCCGACCAGCTCGGCACCTACCCGTTGCCCGAAAGCCAGCTTGACCGCTTCTTGCTGCGCATCACGCTCGGCTACCCCGATCGCGCCAGCGAGCGCGCGCTGCTCAGCGGTGAAGACCGCCGCCATGCCGCCATGCGCTTGCAGCCAGTCATGCGTGGCAGCGAACTTGAACGTGCACAGGCCGCCGTGCTGGCCGTGCGTGCATCCGACCCGCTGCTGGACTACCTGCAAGCCCTGATCGCCGCGACGCGTTCAGGCCAATGGTTCGTGGAAGGCCTCTCGCCGCGCGCCGGCATTGCCGTGCTGCGTGTGGCCAAGGCGCGTGCCTTCATGGCCGAGCGCGACTACGTGGCGCCTGACGACATCCAGCAGATGCTGCCGCAAGCCATCGCCCACCGCCTGGTGCCGCTGCCCGGCGCCGGCCGCGGTGCTGTGGAGCAGGTGCGTGCGATGGTCGAGGCCACGCCCATTCCATGACCGACTAACGCCGGTGGTAAGCGCAGCCGTGCAGGCGACCCACACCACCCGGCGCAGCCTGCGCGAGCACATTCGCCAGTGGTGGCACGCGCGCCTGCCGCTCACCGACACCTTGCTGCTGACCCAGCGCAACGTCTACATCCTGCCAACCAAGGCGGGTGGTGTCTTCGCCGGCACGCTGCTGGTGATGTTGCTGGCCTCCATCAACTACCAGTTGAACCTGGGCTATGTGCTGACCTTTTTGCTCGCCGGCAGTGGTGTCATCTCCATGCACCTGACGCACAGTGCGCTGCGTGGCCTGACGCTGCACTTGCGCCCGGCGCAGGCGGGCTTTGCGGGTGAAGCCGCGCTGCTGGACATCGTCATCACCAACCCCAGCGCCACACGCTATGGCCTGGCCCTGCACTTCCATGACCGGCGCCTGGGCGGCAGCAGCTTCGCCTGGTGCGACGTCGCGGCCCAGGGCCAGGAGACCGTGCGCGTGAGCATGGTGCCCGCTACACGCGGCTGGCATGCCGTGCCCACGCTGGTGCTGGAGACTTCGTTCCCGCTGGGCCTCTTTCGCGCGTGGACGATCTGGCGGCCCGCAGGCAAGCTGCTGGCTTATCCCAAGCCCGAAGTGCCGGCGCCACCATTGCCCACGCCGCAGCCCGTCAGCGGCGAACGGCCGCTGCCACGCGCCAACGCAGGCAGCGAAATGGACGGCGTGCGCCCCTGGCGGCGCGGCGACAGCATGCGCCAGGTGGCGTGGAAGAAGGTGGCGCGCACGGGCGAGATGGTCAGCCGCGAGACTGCGGCCTCAGGCAGCCGCGAGCTGTGGCTGGACTGGCAGGCAAGTGCTGGCGCAGGCGGCGCCGATGTCGAAGCCCGGCTGTCGCGCTTGGCGGCATGGGTCGTGGCGGCCGACCGCGCCGGCCACACCTTTGGTCTGCGCCTGCCCGGTCAAGACACACCGCCGGGCTTTGGTGACGCGCACCGCCGCGCGGCCTTAGAGCGGCTGGGCTTGTGGTGAAGCGCGCAGGCCCATGAAGGCTCTGGCCATTCAACACCTGCCGCGCGACGCGCGCGACACGCTCTTCCACCTTCTCGTGGTCGGCTGGACCATCGCGCCCCACGCCAGCAACCTGCCGCTCTGGTGCATCGCGCTGGCCAGCCTGGTGCTCTTATGGCGCGCGCGCCTGGCGGTCAACAACGGCGCGCTGCCCAGCCGTTGGGTGGTGGCCGGCGCGCTGGCACTGGCCTGCGTGCTCACGCTGTGGTCCGAGCGCACGCTCCTGGGCAAGGAAGCCGGCGTCACCATGCTCGTGGTGCTCATCAGCCTAAAGACGCTGGAGCTGCGCGCAAGGCGCGACGCCATGGTCATGTTCTTCCTCGGTTTCTTTCTTGTGCTGACGCACTTTCTGTACTCGCAGTCGCTGCTGGTGGCGCTGTCGATGCTGATCTCGGTGTGGGGGCTGCTAACGGCCTTGGTACTGTCACACATGCCTGTGGGCCGCCCGCCCCTGCTGCGCGCCGGCACCATCGCCGCGCGCGCGGCGTTGCTGGGCGCGCCGATCATGGTCGCCCTCTTTGTTCTCTTCCCGCGCTTCGGCCCACTGTGGGGTATGCCGCAAGACGCCGGCGGGCGCACGGGCTTGTCAGGCAGCCTGCGCATGGGCGGCATTGCCGAGCTGGCCAATGACGACTCGGTGGCGCTGCGCGTGCGCTTCACGGGTGCCGTGCCGCCCCCCGAGCAACGCTACTTTCGCGGCCCGGTGCTCAGCAGCTTCAACGGCCGTGAGTGGTCGCGCCAAGCCATCGCGCCCGAGTTCTCGCGGCCCGGCATTGCGTACTTGCAGCTCACGGGCATGCCGCTGCGCTACGAGATGACGCTGGAGGCCAGCCGCCTGGCGCTGCTGCCGCTGCTGGAGGTGACGCCGCAGCGGCTGGGTGCCGCGCCCGAGCTCGAAAACTACATCGCACAACAGCGCCCTGACCTGGAATGGACTACCGACCGCCCCGTCACCGAGCGCATTCGCTTCGAAGCCTCGGCCTGGCTGCAGCACCGCCACGGTCCACCAGACTTCATGCCTTCATTGGCGCCGTTCTTGCAGCTGCCCGACGGCCACAGCCCGCGCACACGCGCCTGGGCGCTGGCCTGGCGCAACGCGCCTGAGCGCAGCGGCAGCGACACCACCGCGCTGGTGCGCGACTTGCTCAAGCACATCCGCCAGGACAGCTTCAGCTACACGCTGGAGCCCGGCAGCTACGGCGGCGAGGCCATCGACGAGTTCTGGTTGGAACGCAAGCTCGGTTTCTGCGAACACTTCGCCGCCAGTTTCGTGTTCATCATGCGCAGCTTGCAAATCCCGGCGCGCATCGTCACCGGCTACCAGGGCACCGACCCCGAGCCTGTGGACGGCTATTACATCGTGCGCCAAAGCCATGCGCACGCCTGGGCCGAGGTCTGGCACCGCGGTACCGGTTGGGTGCGTGTGGACCCGACCACCGCGGTGGCGCCCGATCGCATCCAGGCCAGCCGCAATCTCGTGCGCCCGCAAGGCCTGATGGCCGTCGCGCTGCAAAACGTCGACCCGCTGATGGCCGCGCAAATGCGTGCGGCCTGGGAGGCGCTGAACAACCGCTGGAACCAGTACGTGCTGAACTACTCACGCGGCCAGCAGTTCGACTTGCTGCGTGCGCTGGGGGTGAGCGCGCCGAACTGGCAAGACCTGGCCTATGTGCTCTTCTTGCTGCTCACCGCAACGGCGCTGCTCGGCGCCGGCTGGGCCTTGTGGGACCGCCACCGCCAAGACCCCTGGCAGCGGCTGCAAAAGCGCGTTTTGCAGCGGCTGGCCTTGCTGGGCGTGACGGTGCTGCCGCACCACGCGCCGCGTGCCCGAGCCCAAGCCGTACGCGGCCAACTCGGCGCGGCCGGTGAGGCGCTGGCAGCCACGCTGGACGCCTTGGACCGGGCACGCTATGCCCAGGGACAGGCTAGGGCTGCAGACACCCGATGGTGGCGACAGTTCGGAGTTGCCGCCGACCAAGTCCACCGAAACTGACACTGGCAGCGACCCGCGAGCGCACACGGTGAGCTTGGCGGGCTCGGCGGGTCTGCCTGGCCGGCAGGACGTCCGGCGGCTGCACGAACGCTAGCGATCACCGACTTGATCCAGCCAGCGGCGGCAATCCTTAGACTCAATAGGGTGTTTTGTGACCCTAGAGTTCATATATTGCACTGTTCAGTCTATATTGCGATCCACAGCGTTTTGCTGTCGCTACAACCCAAGAGAAGCACGATGTTGCGGAGGATTCGCTTGCTGGCCCGCGCTGGCATCACAACCCTGGTAGCTGCTTGCGGCGGGGCCAAGCTCGACGCTGCGCTGTCGGCGACCGGCCCGCTCACGGTGTTCGCACCGACCGATGCCGCCTTCGCGGCACTGGTGACCGAGCTGGGCGTCAGCAAGGCGGCCTTGCTGGCCAACACCACCCACTTGACCAAGGTGCTGACGTACCACGTGGTTCCGGCACGCGTGCTGAAGGCCGTTGTGCCGGTGGGCACGCCGGTGACGACCCTGCAAGGCGAGACGCTGAGCGTCGACGCTACCTTGACTATTACCGACCAGCGCGGCCGCAAGGCCACCATCACCGGCACCGACGTGCTGGCCAGCAACGGCGTGATTCACGTCATCGACAAGGTCATCCTGCCCAGACCCTGAATCTCCGAGTTCCCTGTTCCCTGTCCCGCTGTTCCCCTGTTCCCCAACTGAAAGGTAAGACCCATGAAGAAGCTCATCATCGCCACCGTATTGGCCGCCGGCACCCTCGCCGTCCAGGCCAAGGACATCGTCGACACCGCCGTGGCCGCCGGCCAGTTCAAGACTTTGGCCACGGCGCTCCAGGCCGCTGGCCTGATCGACACGCTGAAAGGCAAGGGCCCGTTCACAGTGTTCGCGCCGACCGACGAAGCCTTCGCCAAGGTTCCCAAGGCCGACCTGGACGCCCTGCTGAAAGACAAGGCCAAACTCACCGCCGTGCTGACCTACCACGTGGTGGCCGGCAAGGTCATGGCCAAGGACGTGAAGGCCGGCAAGGTCAAGAGCGTGCAGGGCAGTGAGTTGACGCTGGGCACGACCGGCGGCGTGACGGTGGACAACGCCAAGGTAGTCACGGCCGACATCGTGGCCGACAACGGCATCATTCACGTTATCGACAGCGTCGTCATTCCCAAGTAATCGCAGCCTCGCTTCCTGGGCGGCCCGCTCCTCATGCCGAGGGCGGGCCGCTGTTTCTTTCAGCCCTATCGGATCCGTGTTTCAGCGCACCGGTGCCGCGTGCGCCGGGATAATACCGGCATGCACCGAGCCTTCGTCCTAACACTCATCACACTCGCATACCTGATGGCGCCACTGGCAAGCCACGCCGCCGCCAGGCGCAAGGCCACCGCCACCGGCAGCACCGCCAGCGCGCCCGCGCAAGCGTTCAAGAGCCGCGAAGACGTGCAAGCCTTTGCTGCCGACGTCGCCCAACGCCACGGCCTGGAGCCGGCCTGGGTGCAAGCCCAGCTGGCGCAGGCAATCTGGGTCGGCGCCGTGCGCCAACACATCATGCCCCCGCCGGCAGGCACGGCGAAGAACTGGGCCGCCTACCGCGCCATCTTCGTCGAGCCCAAACGCATTCAGGCGGGCGTGGCTTTCTGGCGCCAGCACGAGGCCTGGCTCCAACGCGCTGAAGAGCGCTGGGGCGTGCCGCCCGAGATGGTGGTGGCCATCATCGGCGTGGAGACCTTTTACGGCCGCATCGCTGGCAACTTCCGCGTACTTGACGCGTTAGCCACTCTGGCCTTTGACTTCCCACCCGGGCGGCGCGATCGCAGTGAGTTCTTCAAAGCTGAACTTGAACAACTGCTGGTGTGGAGCGCGCGTGAAGGTATCAGCGCCAGCAGCGTGCGCGGCAGTTTTGCCGGCGCCATCGGGCTGCCGCAGTTCATGCCCGGCAGCATCAACCGCTGGGCGGTGGACTTCGACGACGACGGCCACATCGACCTGCGGGGCAACGCTGCCGACGCCATTGGCAGCGTGGCGCACTACCTCGCCGCCTTTGGTTGGCAGAAGGACGCGGCCACGCACTTCGACGTGGCGGTGCCCGTCGAGGCCAGTGACCGCGCCTACTTGCTCGGCCCCGACATCGTGCCGAGCTTCAGCCCTGCGCAGTTCAGCGAACGCGGCGCGCTGCTGCCCGACGCGGCGATGAAGCACGACGGCCTGCTGGCCTTGGTCGAGCTGCAAAACGGCGCCGCGGCGCCGAGCTATGTCGCTGGCACGTCCAACTTTTATGCCGTGACGCGCTACAACTGGAGCAGCTACTACGCCCTGGCGGTAATCGAGCTGGCGGCAGCGCTCAAGCGCGGCACACGCACGCCCTGAGCGCTTGTTCGCGAGGCCTGCGCGGACGACACGCCTTGTCACGGGTGTGCCCGCATCGCGTCACGCGGCTGCCACATGGGCGGCCTACCGTCCTGGGCGTTGGCCACGCGGCGGTTCGTGTGGCCAGCGTCAACCCAGTGAGGACACGATGCTCCATTTCATGAAATCCATGACCATCGCCGCAGCGGCGCTGGTCCTTGCCAGCACAGCGCTGGCCGACAACGACAAAGCACGCGGCGAGCAACACAAGTCGGCGAGCAAGCCCACCAGCGTGCAGCTCGGGCCACGGCCGTTCTTCCTGGTCGACGACATGGGCGACGGCGCACTCAAGCGCGAGCTGCAGCAGTGCACGCAGCGCGGCAACTTCACGCCGCGCGAGTTCTCCATCGGTCATCGCGGCGCGGCCATGCAATTCCCAGAGCACACAGCCGAGTCCTACACCGCCGCGGCGCGCATGGGCGCGGGCATCGTCGAGTGCGACGTGACCTTCACCAAAGACAAAGAACTGGTGTGCCGCCACGCACAAAACGACCTGCACACCACCACCAACATCCTGGTCACGCCGCTGGCGACCAAGTGCACCAAGCCCTTCACGGCGGCGACGTTTGACGCTGCCGGCAACCGCCTCACCGCCGCCAGCGCCGAGTGCCGCACCAGCGACATCACGCTGGCCGAGTTCAAGACGCTGCGCGGCAAGATGGACGCGTCCAACCCAAGTGCACGCACGGCCGCCGAGTACCTGGGCGGCACCGCCAACTGGCGCACCGACCTCTATTCGGGCCCTTCCAGCGGCACGCTGCTGACGCACAGGGAGAGCATCGAACTCTTCAAGAAACTCGGCGTGAAGATGACGCCGGAGTTGAAGAGCGCCAGCGTCACCATGCCCTTCGACGGCTTCACGCAGGAGGCCTACGCACAAAAGATGATCGACGAGTACCGGGCCGCTGGCGTACCCGCGCGCCATGTCTGGCCGCAGTCGTTTGACATCCGCGACGTGCTGTACTGGGTCAACAACGAGGCCACCTTCGGCAAACAAGCGGTCTACCTCGACAGCGCCGAAACCGTGGCCAACCTGCCCAGCGCCGCACAGCTGGCGCAGTACAAGTCCCAAGGCATCCAGATCGTGGCGCCGCCGCTCTTCGCGCTCTTGACGGTGGACGCTGGCGGCCGCCTGGTGCCGTCGGACTACGCGCGCAACGCCAAGCAAGCAGGCCTGGACATCATCACCTGGACGATCGAGCGTTCGGGCATCCTGGCCGACGGCAACAACGGCTTCTACTACCAAGGCTACGACAGCGCGATCAAGACCGAAGGCGACATGATGCGCGTGCTCGACGTGCTGGGCCGCCAGGTCGGTGTGCTGGGCGTGTTCTCGGACTGGCCAGCGACGACCACCTTCTACGCCAACTGCGCCGGGCTGCGCTGAGCTGACAGCACAGCACAGCACAGCGCGCGCGACGCTGGCCACGGCCGACGTCGCGCGCCGGCATCAGGCTGACATGAACACGGCTGACAACAGCGCACTTGACGGCCTCGACTACACACGTAATCATTGGTCATCGCTTACAAATGTAGTTCACCATGTCCATCAGCGATGCCGAAGCCCGCATCATGGAAGTGCTGTGGCGCAAGAGCCCCCTCAGCACGGAAGACGTCGCCCTGGCCTTGGCCGGCCAGCGCGACTGGCAACTCGCCACCATCAAGACGCTCTTGAGCCGTCTCTTGACCAAGGGCGCCATCAGCGCCACCAAGGACGGCCGGCGTTTTCTATACAGCCCCGTGCTGCAGCAGCAAGACTGGCTCAAGGCGCAAAGCATGAACCTCGTCGACCGCTGGTTTGGTGGCCGCCTGGCGCCGCTGGTGGCGCAATTTGCCTCGCACCGCAAGCTCAAGCGCGCCGACCTTGAAGCGCTGAAGAAGCTCTTGCAGGAGCACGAACGTAGCTGACGCCGTGCTGGGCCTGGCCGGCGGCTTGCCCTATCTTGCGCGGCACCTCGTGTTGGTGTGGTTGACGCTGGCGGTGGTGCTGTTGCTGCGCCCCCTGCTGCGCCGCAGCATGGGCGTCCAAGCCAGTGCGGCCGCCTGGGGCGCCGTACCGGCGGCGGCGCTCGGTGGCACGCTGCCGCTTCCCGGCGCATGGCCCGAACTCGCGCCCAGCGTGATGCATTGGGTTGGGAGCGCGCTAACGTCACCCGCGAGCGGTGGCGCGGCCACTGGTGCGGCAGGTCTGTCGCTTGTGCCCACGGCCACCCTGGCCGCCGTGCTGGTGGCGCTGTGGTTGGCTGGCCCTTTGCTGACTGCCGCCGGCCTGGGGTGGCGCCAACACCGGGCTGCTGGTCTGCTGCAGCGCGACGCGCAAGGTCTGTGGCGCGCACCTGCGGGCAGCAGCCCGGCGCTGGTGGGCGCCTGGCAGCCGCGCCTGGCATTGCCACGCGACTCTGAAGCGCGCTTTGATGCCGCCGAACAGGCGGCGATCCTGGCTCACGAAGCCATGCACCTACGCCGGCGCGACAACCTGTGGGCCCTGCTCGCATGCACGCTGGCCACGCTGCAGTGGTTCAACACCTGGGCGTAGTGGGCACTGCGCCGCTTTCGTGGTGACCAGGAACTGGCCTGCGACGCGGCCGTGCTGTCCTCGCATTCCGCCGTCGAACCTGCCGCTTACCTGCGCGCCCTGCTCAAGTCCGACAAACTCACCGCGCCCCTGACCGCCACAGCCACCTCGTGGCGCAGCACCCACCCCCTGGTCGAAAGGATCACCCTGCTCACGCGCCGTCGCGTTTCCAACACCCGCCGCCATTTCGGCCGCACCGTTGCCGCTGTGCTGGCCCTGTCGGCATTGGCCGCAGGCCACGCCACGCAAGGCGCGCCCGACACCACGTCACCGCTGCCCGACTCGGTGATGCTGCACATGACGCTCGACGTCGACGGCACACGCGTGGCCACGCCACGCCTCTTCGGCAAGCTCGGGCAGGCTTTGTCCATGCGCTGGCAGAGCGACGCAGGCGCCACCTCCGCTTCAGCGTTAGAAGTAGGGGTCATCACCACCGTCACCGAGCGCGGCCAACTGCGCTTTGAAGCCCGGCTGAGTGGCGGCGACCCGCTGCGCACGCTGGCCACACCCACGCTGGTCAGCGCCGAAGGTGACACCGCGCGCTTTGAGGTTGACCCAAGCGGCGGCGGCAAGGCCGTCACGGTGACGTTAAGCGGGCGGCGCACCACCGCTCCGGTCAAAAGTTAGGCGTCACGCTCGACCATCGCTGCCCACGCCAGGGCTCAGTCGCACAAGGCGGCTCAGGCGCGCTGCACTTCGAGCACGCCGTGCTCGGTGGCCTGCTCATAAATCGACGGCACGCGTGTGGCCAGGTGCAGCAAGATGAAGGGTGCCCGCTTCTTCACCGACCAGCGCAGCAACCACGCCGCGACTATCAGCAAGGCAGCGACGACCAGGTGGCCGTACAACGCGAAAGCGATTCCCGGGCCAAACAGCGCCAGCGCCAAGGGCGTGGCATGGGTGCAATGGGCCACAAAGGGCTTGGCCAGCGCCGGATTCACGACGACGCGGAAACGGCCATGCGGCAAGCCGTTGCGGAACTCCTCGAAGGGGATGTAGGCCACGCTGTCTTCGCTGTCGGCGCTAGGGTTCATGGACGCAATTTTGCTGGACGCGCTGGCATGCCGGCCGCGAAAGCGTCATCTGCCACCCGGCGTCTTGCCCGTCATCTGCGGCGGCTGCAAGAAGTCAAAGTCGACACCACGGTCGGCCTGCATGACTGTCTGCAAAAAGAGCTTGCGGTAGCCACGCTCGGCCGTGGGCATCACCACCGGCCGCGCGGCGGCGCGCGCGGAGAGTTCATCGTCCGACACCAGCAGCGTGAGTTCGCGGCGCGCCACGCTCAGGCGAATGCGGTCGCCGTTTTGCACATATGCCAGCGGCCCGCCGATGGCGGATTCAGGCGTCACATGCAGCACGATGGTGCCAAACGCTGTGCCGCTCATGCGCCCGTCAGAGATGCGCACGATGTCTTTCACACCCGCACGCGCCAGCTTGCGCGGGATCGGGATGTAGCCCGCCTCGGGCATGCCCGGCGCGCCTTTGGGGCCGATGTTCTTCAGCACGAGCACATCGTCCGCCGTCACATCAAGATCGTCGTTATCGATGCGGCTGGCCATGTCTTCGAGGTTGTCGAACACGACGGCGCGGCCTTCGTGTTCCATCAACTGCGCGTCGGCGGCCGACTGCTTGATGATGGCGCCGCCGGGGGCCAGGTTGCCATTCAGCACCGCGATGGCGCCTTCACGAAAAATCGGGTTGGACAGCGGCCGCACCACGTCTTGCTTGAAGCCCGGGCCGGCGGCTTCGATCTCTTCGCCCAGCGTGCGCCCGCTCACCGTCAGCGCGTCCAGCCGCAGCAGGGGCTTCAACTCGCGCAGCAGCGTGGCCATGCCGCCGACGTGGTGAAAATCTTCCATGTAGTGCTGGCCCGAAGGCTTCAAGTCCAGCAGCACGGGTGTCTCGCGGCCCAGGCGGTCGAGTGAACTCATTTCCAGCGTTAGCCCCATGCGCCCGGCGATGGCCGCCAGGTGCACGATGCCATTGGTGCTGCCACCGATGGCCAAGAGCACCCGCAGCGCGTTCTCAAAAGCGGCGGGCGTAAGGATCTTGTCGATGGTCAAACGCTCGCGCGCCATCTTCACGGCCAGCGTGCCGGTGTCTTCAGCCACGCGGATGCGGTCGGCGGTCACCGCGGGCGGCGTGGCGCCGCCGGGCACCGTCATGCCCAGCGCTTCGGCCACACAGGCCATAGTGCTGGCCGTGCCCATCACTGAGCAGGTGCCGACACTGGCCACGAGCTGCTGGTTGACCTCGGCGACTTCGGCCGCGTCGATTTCACCGGCGCGGAACTTGCCCCAATAGCGGCGGCAGTCGGTGCAGGCGCCGACGCGTTCACCACGGTGGCTGCCGGTGAGCATGGAGCCGGTGATGAGCTGGATGGTGGGCAAGCCTGCGGAAGCCGCGCCCATCAGCTGCGCGGGCACGGTTTTGTCGCAGCCGCCGATGAGCACCACCGCGTCCATGGGCTGCGCGCGGATCATCTCCTCGGTGTCCATGGACATGAGGTTGCGCAAGAACATGCTGGTCGGCACGGCGAAGCTTTCGTGCACCGAGATGGTCGGGAAGCTCATGGGCAGGCCACCGGCCAGCATCACGCCGCGCTTCACCGCTTCAATCAGCTGGGGCGCGTTGCCGTGGCAGGGGTTGTAGTCGCTGCCGGTGTTGGTGATGGCGATGACCGGGCGTTCGAGCGCGCTGTCGGTGAAGCCCGCGCCTTTGATGAAGGCCTTGCGCAGGAAGAGCGAGAACTCGGTGTCGCCGTAGCTGGTCAGGCCCTTTTTCATGCCCTGCGCCGAGCCACCCTCGGTTTGATCGTTAGTTCGTTGGCTCATGGTGGCTTATTCGTCGGCCTTGATGTTGGCGTCGCTGATGACCTTGGCCCAGCGCGCGACTTCCTGCGCCAGGCGCGCGGCCGACTGCGCCGGAGTGCTGGGCGCGGCGGCGTAGACGCCTTGCGTCAGGAACTGCTCTTTGACGTCGGGTAGGGTGACCATGCGCGCCACCACGGCGTTGAGCTTGTCGACGATCTCCTTGGGCACGCCCGCCGGCGCCAGCACACCGAAAGTCGAGCTGACTTCGATGCCGGCCACACCCGCCTCGGCCGTGGTCGGCACCTCGGGCAGCATCGAGATGCGCTCGGCGGTGGTGACGGCCAGCGCGCGCAACTTGCCCGACTTGATGAACTGCAATGCGGCGGGCACCGTCTCGACCATCATGTTGACCTGGCCGCCGACGAGGTCGACCATCGCCGGCCCGCTGCCCTTGTAGGGCACATGCTGCAACTTGATGCCGGTTTCGCCACGCAAGAGTTCAGCCGCCATACGCTGTGGCGCGCCAGCGCCCGAGGAGGCGTAGTTCAGCTTGTCGGGGTTGGCGCGGCCGTAGGCGACCAACTCTTTCAAGGTCTTGGCCGGCACCGCAGGGTTCACCACCACCACCAAGGGCACGGCGCCGACCACCATCACCGGCACGAAGTCTTGCGTGATGCTGTAGCGCAGCTTGCCTTTCTCCAGCGTGGCCATGGTCGAGTGCGACGTGAGCGCGCCCATCAACAAGGTGTAGCCGTCGGGTGCGGCCTTGGCCACCGCCTCGGCGCCGAGGTTGCCGCCCGCGCCGCCTTTGTTTTCGACCACCACCTGCTGGCCCAGCGCCTCACCGAGCTTGGTCGCGACGATGCGGCCGATGATGTCGGTGGCGCCGCCGGGTGGGTAGGGCACGACGAGCTTGATGGGTCTGTCAGGGTAAGCGGCCATCGCGGCTGCGCTGCACAGGCCAAAGCCCAGGCTCAACACGAGGTTGACGAGGCACCGCCGCGAGCGGGAACGATTAGGGGCCATGCTGTCTCCTCGGTGCAGATGATGCAGGCCATTGTGGCGCTGGCCAGCGCCGGGCTTCGCAGCTCAGGGCTGCGCCGCACACCGACTGGCCCTCGCCCTGGCGCCACGCCCGCACGAAGTCGGTGACGCGGCTGTAGCTGCCGGCGTAGCCCTCGCCGCGAATCTGGGCAAACAACGCCGCCTGCGAAGGCTTCTTCGGTCGTCTGAAGACCGAGATGTTCTTCGCGCGAGACTGGCTCTCCACGGCGATCGAGGCGTTCGTCGCGGCCCTGGACGCCTACATCCACGGGTACAACGACGCTCGGATCAAGATCTCACTCGGCTTCCGCAGCCCTGTCGAGCACCGCAGGAGCTTTGGGATCGCCGCATAACCAGTCCAAGTTTTTGGCCGCACCCCCGTCTTGCCTTCCGCACGACGAAAACCTCCGCAACAGGAGTCCTCTTGTGTGGAAACCCATCTCTGCGTTCGCGGCGGCGTTGCTGGCCTTACCTGTATGCCTCGCGTCTGAGCTGACCTCGACTGAATTGCAGTGGCTGCGCGGCGCCTGGCCTGTCATTGCCTTCGCCAGGAATGAGAAGCTGCCGCTGGACATCGTCGTGCAGCCGCAAGCCAGCCCAGGCGCCGCACCCCTGGCATTGGCCTTCGTGGACGGCCGTTGCAAGCTTGTGCTCTCGATGCGAGGCAACGCGGAAGCGCAAGCCACGCTCGAACGCATCGAAGCTGAGCTTCTTGACGCCACGCTCGAACTCATGGCCGCGCATGAGCTGGGCCATTGCCGACGCTACCTCGACGGCGCCTGGTACGGATTGCCCGCCGGCTTCGCCGCCACGGCGCCGCAAGAGCTGAGCCCCGATCTGCGCACCGCGTACGTGAGCATGAAGGCGGCCCGCCGCGAGGAGGGATACGGCGACTTGGTTGGCCTGGCCTGGATACAGCAGCGGCATCCTCGGCGGTACGCCAGTCTGCACGCGTGGCTGGTGACCGAACGATCGCGCGACTTGCTGCCCGGCAGCCACCACGACACGCTCGCATGGGTGCGCCTGGCCAAAGACGGTGGCGCGCTGGCAGGCCCATCGATCTTCGCGGCGGCGGCCCGCCTCTGGGGGGCCGGACTCGCCGTTGAAGATTAGAGGGGTGCCGACTACCGCCACTCGATGGGGCATCCGTGGACGCCGGCCCGACGCTCGGCTCGAATGACGCATCGCCTGTAGCGTCATCGGCGTTCGGGGGCATGTAAGGCATCGGGCCGGTGACGGTCGATTTCCTGCATCGCAACGTGGCCATCCTGAAAGCGGACGGCGTCGATGCCGATGCTGCTTGGCGTGGCTAGCATCAATCCAGTGATACCTGTTCACCATCGATGACCATGAAATTTGCGCGCGACTCGCCAGGCAGTCTGAAGCGCGCCGTTGCGGGCGCGATGTCGTCGCTTCGGATGGGCTTGCACAAACTGTTGGCGGTGGCGAACGCCGCGCTGTTGGTCAGATCCGCCGGCATCGTGAGGCCGACCAAGGGCGATGCGTGGCTGGCGCCTCGACGGTGCATGTCGTCGAAGACTTGCAGCCCTCTCTGGCTCGGCAAGCCGCCGAATTCATAGAGCGCATGTCCGACGCGACTCAGCGCAGACCGAGGTAGCCGGCAATGAATAGCACGATGACGACGAACCCAACGACCCAGATGATTCGATTCATGATTTCACTCCTTGGGGAAAGCTTCTCTTCGATGCTGTTTACACCACCGGCCAGCGCTCTCAGCATCCTGGACCGTGGTGCCGCACATCGCGCAATCTTTTTGATTGAACTTGCATCAGTCTAGGTTCGCGAGCAAGCACAGCACGTAGGACCAGGGCCCGCACGCTCGTGGGGCAAACGCCTGTGGGCTTCGGGGCAAATGCGCACTGGCTTACCAACACTGCTTTGAACCGTCGCCAGCGCGCTCACGCGTGGACACAACGACTCCGCCCGATTGGGCAGTGGCATGTGCGAGCGCATGCGAACAGGTGATCACCATCGCCGTGGTTCGCTCCTTGGAGCGCTGGTCGACGAACCACCGATTTTTGCTCAGGCTGCCAGCGGCGAAAGCGTCAGGTCGGAGCCCAGCAAGGCTCTCAGTTCGTCGCCGGACAGGACCTCGCGCTCAAGCAATCGCGTGGCGAGGGTATCGAGCTGTTCGCGGCGGGTCCGCAACAATCGATGGCAAGTCGCTTGGCTCTTGTCGAGCAGCAGCCGAGCTTCCTTCAGCACAGCCGCCTGAATGTCCGGCCCCAGCAGTTCCTTGGGAACACCGGCCACGCTCAGAAGGCCGAACGCCTCGGAGAAACCGAGCGAACCCACCATGTTGATGGCGAGCTCGGACGCACGCTTCAGGTCGTCCGACGCGCCTGAAGAGACACTGTCGAACACCAGCAATTCGGCTTCGCGACCCGCCAACGTCATCGCCAGCCGGCTCGTGAGTTCCGCCTGCTTGTAGAGCGGATCCTCGGTCTCGCGGGTGATGTAGGTCACGCCAAGCGCCTTGCCTCGCGGCTCGATGGTGACGCGTTCGACCATGCCGGCCTTCAGCCAGTGGCCGACGAGGGCGTGCCCTGACTCGTGATACGCCAGGCGCCTGCGCGTGTCTTCGGTCAGCAAATCCTTGATGGAAGATACCTCGCCGCCCAACTGGTGCGTCTCGATGGCGCGCAGGAAGCATTCGGCGCCCACGTGTTCGGCCCGCGCCTCGGCCGCCGTGGAAGCGGCCTTGTTCACGAGGTTGGCGATGTCGGCCGGCGACATGCCGGAGCTCATGCGCGCCAGCGCCGCGGTGTCGGCGCTGCCGTCACTCGCCACCTTGCCGATGTAGAGGTTGAACAGCCGCTGGCGCTCCGGCAGTGTTGGCAAGCCCAGGCGAACCAGCATGTCGAATCGGCCCGGTCGGCGCATGGCCTCGTCGATGTTGTCCTCGTGGTTGGTTGCCGCCACGACGACCACGTTGTCCAGCGGCTCGAAGCCATCCATTTCGACAAGCACGCGGTTGATGATGCGGTTCAGTTCCGACTCCGCACCGCCGCCCTCGCCGCGCGTTCGCTTGCCGATGCCATCGATCTCGTCGATGAAGAGCACACACGGGGCGTTCTTGCGCGCCAACTTGAACAGCTCCTTGACCTTGCTCACCCCGGCGCCGTAGAACATCGCGGTGAAGTAGGACCCGTCGACCGAGATGAAGTTGGCCTTGCTTTCGCCGGCCAACGCCCTGGCCAGCAGGGTCTTGCCCGTGCCGGGCGGGCCGACGAGCAGCACCCCTCGGGGCGCCGTTGCGCCTAGTTTCGCGTAGCGCGCCGGGTCGTGCATGAAGGCCTTGACGCGATGGAGCGCCGCCTTGGCCTCGTCGTTGCCTATGGCATCGCCGAACTGCGTCTCGGGGCGAGTCGAGAGTTTGGACGCTGCGCCGCCCACACCGGCCTGCAATTTCGCGCCGACGAACAAGGCGCCCACCAGCGTTGCGACCAGCAGCAACGGCGACAGCAGGCTGTTGACCATGTCCAGCAGGCGATGGCTGGCCGTGCGCGGGTCGACATCCACGCTGACCAAGGCAAAGCCTGCCTCCAGACTCTTGTCACCGAGCCGCTCAAGGAGCGTACCGGCGCAACCAAGTGCAGTGCACCCGGGCACGGTCGAACTGGCCTTCTCTCCGGTCCTGAGGGTGTACAAAATGAGCCCAGGGTGGCCATTGGCCAGTCCGACAACCGACAAGTTCCGGGCCTCGAGCGCCGTTCTGAATTCCGACACGTTGCGTTGATGCGCGAGCCAGTCGTCGGACGCCCTTTCCAGCTGCAAGGCCTCAGGGCTCTTGCGCGCATCGGCTTCTTGCGTTGCCCATCCGTTGAGGGCAACGACGGCACAAACCAGCAGCGTCACGATCGCCGCGGCAACAGGAATGCGCGGGTTGCCGCGGGCGTGTTTGCGAAGTCGGGTCCAGGAGTTCATCGGAATACCCGACAGTCTCGGGTCAGTGTGTGACGATCAGGGCCCGCAGACGACCAGCCGCGGAGGACGCGCCGTTGCGCGTGACATGCGAGTGGTGCAGACCGCAGGCCGCGTCTACGGCCGCAGGTGGACGCAGAACGACCTGTTTGGAGTTTGAGCACGCAATTCCTTCACCGGAGAGGTCGCGGGCATCAATGCCGGCGACGATTCCCTCGATGTCACGATACCCATGCGGCTCACCAAGATGGGAAAGAGAAGCAGGTCTCTATGCTGGCTGTTCGAGCGATGGCCTGATGCGCAAAGCACGTGAGTTCGCGGGTTTCGGACAGGCTCGTCCAAAGCCTACAGCGAGGGTGCTGGTCCTCACGCGTCGTTTTGGGAACATGACGAAACGGAGTTCACGGAGCCAAGGTGAAGCGTCACTTTCCATGCGGCTCGCAGAGCTTCGACAAGGGCGCGAACAGCGCTTCCACTGGCGCCGGCTTCACCCACCAGGCGAGCCGCGCCCCTCGCCTAAGATGATCGGCTCCATGAACGAACCGACCTCCACCGCCGAACTGCTGAAGGGCGACTTCTCGCGCCATTCTCCAATGATGGCCCAGTACCT
This sequence comes from Rubrivivax sp., assembly GCA_031373055.1. Lineage (GTDB taxonomy): Bacteria > Pseudomonadota > Gammaproteobacteria > Burkholderiales > Burkholderiaceae_C > Rubrivivax. Next base: position 20,819 of record JANMMH010000665.1, read on the forward strand.
GCGCATCAAGGCCGATTTCCCCGACACGCTGGTGTTCTTTCGCATGGGTGACTTCTACGAAGTCTTCTATGACGACGCGCGCAAGGCGCATCGCTTGCTCGACATCGCCTTGACCAGCCGCGGCGCCAGCGATGGTGAGCCGGTGGTGATGGCCGGTGTGCCGGTGCATGCGCTCGAGGCCTACCTCGCGCGCCTGATCCGCCTGGGTGAAGCGGTCGCCATTGCCGAGCAGGTAGGTGATGTGGCCACGGCCAAAGGTCCCGTCGAACGCAAGGTGGTGCGCGTGGTGACGCCAGGCACCTTAACCGACCCGTCGCTGATGAGCGAGCGTGCCGACACCGTGCTCGCCGCTGTGCATCGCCAGCGTAATAGCTGGGGCTTGGCGTGGATGAGCCTGTCGGCCGGGCAGCTGGGTTTGACCGAATGCAGCGAAGCCGAGCTCGGCACCTGGCTGGCGCGGCTGGATCCGGCCGAGCTGCTCTTTGACGGCCACGAGTTGCCACTCGTCGTGCAGCAATCGCGCGCCGCACGCACGCCGCGCCCGGCCTGGCAGTTCGACAGTGCACTGGGCGAGCGCAAGCTGCGTGAGCAACTCAACGTGGCCACGCTCGCCGGTTTCAACGCGCAGGACTTGAGCGTCGCCCACAGCGCCGCCGCCGCGCTGCTGGCCTACGCCGAGCACACGCAGTCGCAGGCCTTGACGCATATGCGCAGCCTGCACGTGGCGCGTGCTAACGATCTACTTGACCTGCCTCTGGTGACGCAGCGCAACCTGGAACTCGTGCGCACCTTGCGCGGCGAAGACGGGCCCACGCTGCTGTCGCTTCTGGACAGCTGCATGTCGGGCATGGGCAGCCGGCTCTTGCGCCATTGGCTCTTGCAGCCGCCGCGCGAGCGCACGACGCCGAGCGCGCGCTTCGGCGCCATTGCGCGCTTCATCGAGCATGGCTACGCGCCGCTGCGCGAGGCCATGCGCCACATCAGTGATGTCGAACGCATCGTGGCGCGCATCGCGCTGCGCCAGGTGCGCCCGCGTGAACTGGCGGGCCTGCGCGCCACGCTGGAGGCGCTGCCCACGTTGATTGATGCTGTGCCCTGGGGGGGCGAGTTGCTGCTGGCGTTTCGCGAGGCACTCACACCCGACGCGCAGATCGCCGAGATCCTGAGCGCCATCGCGGAAGAGCCCGGCGTGCTGCTGCGCGACGGCGGCGTCATCGCGCCGGGTGTGGACGCGGCACTCGACGAGCTGCGTGGGATCAACGAGCACAGCGACGCCTATCTGCTGGCGCTGGAAGCACGTGAGCGCGAACGCACCGGCATCCACAACCTGCGCGTGCAGTTCAACAAGGTGCACGGCTTCTACATCGAGGTCACGAGCTCGGGCCTGGCGCGTGTGCCCGCCGACTACCAGCGCCGGCAAACGCTGAAGAACGCCGAGCGCTTCATCACGCCCGAGCTCAAGACCTTCGAGGACAAAGCCCTGTCGGCGCAAGAGCGCGCGCTGGCACGTGAAAAGTTCCTGTACGAGCAGATGCTGGACGCCCTGCAAGCCCACTTGCTAACGCTGTCGGCACTGGCACGCGCTCTCGCCAGCCTGGACGCATTGGCGGCACTGGCCGAGCGCGCCGAAACCTTGCAGTGGTGCCAGCCGCAGTTCGTGCCCTACCCCTGCATCGAGATCGAAGCCGGCCGCCACCCCGTGGTGCAGGCGCGCCTGCGCGAGACCGGCGCGCCGGAGTTCATTGCCAACCATTGCCGGCTTGATGCACGCACGCGCATGCTCATCATCACCGGGCCCAACATGGGCGGCAAAAGCACCTTCATGCGCCAGGTGGCCCTCATCACGCTGCTGGCGGCGATGGGGTCGTATGTGCCGGCCAGCGCCTGCAAGCTCGGGCCCATCGACGCCATCCACACGCGCATCGGCGCGGCGGACGACCTGGCCAATGCGCAGTCGACCTTCATGCTGGAGATGACCGAGGCCGCCGCCATCATCCACAGCGCCACCGAGCACAGCCTGGTGCTGATGGACGAGATCGGCCGCGGCACCAGCACCTTCGACGGCCTGGCGCTGGCAGGCGCAATTGCCACGCAGCTGCACGAGCGCAACCGTTCGTTCACGCTCTTTGCTACCCATTATTTTGAGCTGACAGAGTTTCCGCAAAAGCACGAACAGGCCGTCAATTTGCATGTCGGCGCGGTGGAGAGCGGGCACGACATCGTGTTCCTGCATCAGATGGAAAGCGGCCCCGCCAGCCGCAGCTATGGCGTGCAGGTGGCGCGCCTGGCGGGCATGCCACCCGCATTGATTCGTCAGGCCCGCGCCACGCTGGAAGCGCTGGAGCGGCAGGCGAATGCGGGTGCGTTGCAGGTTGATCTCTTTGCCGCGCCGGCGGCCGACGTCGCAGCCGCAGAGCCGTCGGCCGCATTGACCATGCTGGCCAGCATCGACCCCGATGCACTGACGCCGCGTGAAGCGTTGGAGGCGCTGTACCGGCTCAAGGCCGCGACGAGCTGAGTTGCTGCGCCCACAGTGGCGCCAGCCACTTGTCCTGAATGGCCCTTGTCGAATTGGCTGGGCGCAGCGAGCATCGCCTTGTGATAACGCCCCAACTGATCAGCCTCACCGCCGGCCATAGCAGTAGCCATAGCACCAGCGCGCTTGACGTCCGCCCCGCCAACAACCACACGGTGCTGGTGTGGGGTGACGACGCCTACGCGCGCCGCCACTGGGCCGCCGCACTCGCCGATGAAGGCCTCAGCGTCGACATCTGCGCCAGCGACGACAGCAGCCCCACCACGCGCAGCGCCGATGCCTGGGTGCTGCACATCAGCAGTGGCCTCAGCGCCAATTTGGGCCGGCTGCGGGCCATGCAGGCGATGCAAACCAACTCGGTGGCGCCACCACTTTTGGTGGCGGCGCGCGCGCTGCGCGAGCTTGACCAGGTGCTGGCGCTGGAGATGGGTGCCGACGATGTGGTGGACACCAGCCTGGCCGCGTCGGTCGTGGCGGCCAGATTGCGTGCTTTGTGGCGCCGCGCCCAGCGCGTGGCACCGAGCGCAGAGCCCACCGAGCTGCGCTTTGGCGCGCTGCATCTCTTGCGCCACGAACGCCGGGTGCTGCTGGCCGGTGAGGCCGTGGCACTCACCGAAGGCGAGTTTGCGGTGCTGCGGCTGCTCGCCTGCCGTGCCGGCACGACGCTGCCGCGCCACGAGATCTTGCGCCGTGTGCGTGGCCTGGACGACCACCCGATGGACCGCTCGATCGACAGCCGCATCTACCGCATCCGCGCCAAGCTCGGCGACAACCGCGTCGCCAACCCGCGCATCCGCACCGTGCGCAACCTGGGCTACGCGCTCACGCAGGCGCCTTGGTAGATGCGCTGGCGCCAGCCGGCAGCGATGCCAGCAGTTCCCTGAGCACGGCGCACACGGTGCGCAAGGTGTCGACCACCACGCCCTCGCGCCAGCCCATGGTGCCCAGCACCAGGCCGTTGCACGCGCCTTGCTGCCAGCACATTGCTGACAGCGGCTCTACGGCAATACGGCGCTGACGCAGGGCCGTCGTCGCGACCAGGTCGCTCAGCGCGCTCGGCAGGTGCAGGCAAACCTGGGCGCCGGTGTCCAGGCTGCTTTGCCGCAGCCCCGATGGCAGCGCATCGTCCAGCGTTTGCTGCACCACCATGCGCCGGCGTTGCAGCTGCTCGCGCGTGTGGTGCAGGTGCCGGCTCAGCGCACCACTGTCGATGAACTGTGCCAGCGCCCATTGCGTGGGCAACGGCACGCGCTCGCCGCGCCCGGCATGCGCCGCGATGATGGCCGGCGCATGGTGCGCGGGCAGCACCAGGTAGCCCACACGCAGCGAAGGGAACATCACGCCTTCGAAGGTGCCGAGCAAACACACACGCTGCGCAGCGTCGCGCTGGAAGAGCGTGGGCAACTGCTGGCTGCGCGGCAGCCACTCGTCGTTGTAGTGGCCTTCGATGATCCAGGCCTCACGCTCGGCGGCCCAGGCCAGCAGCTCGTCGCCACGCGCCATGGATGTGATCTGGCCCAGCGGGTACTGCGCCAGCGGGTGCAGATAGACCAAGCGCGCGTGCTCGGCGCTGCGCCGAAGTTGCGCCACATCGAAGCCGCTGCCGTCGAGCGTGATGGCCGCGACCTTGGCACCAAGCACGCTGAAGAGCTGGGCCAGCGATGGGTGGCTGGGGTCTTCCACCGCCACCGCATCACCGGGCGCCAGGAGGTAGCGCGCCAGCGTGGTGATGCCTTCACGCGGGCTGCCCACCACCAGCACCTGCTCAGGCCTGCAACTCAAGCCGCGTGCCGAGGCCAGATACCGCACGATGGCTTCACGCAAGGCAGGCAGGCCGCTGGGCGCGCCGCCGCCAAGCAAAGCGACGTGCTCGCTGTCATAGGCCGCCACACTCAAGCGCCGCCACAGCGCGAGCGGAAAGTCGTCCAGTGGCATCGCACGCGGGTGCAGTGGCGGCGGGCGCGTGGAGCGCGCGGCGGCTTCGGTGCGCTCCCGTGGGACGTGGATGCCGCGCTGGCGCTGCAGAACCTGTTGGGCCGGCTGCGTGGGCTCGCGCCTGATGGCTGCGGCGGGCGGCGCTGCGGTTGCAGCGACGTACGTGCCGTCGCCCACGCGGCGTTCAAGAAGGCCCTCCGTTTGCAGGTTAGCAAAGGCCTCGTCCACGGCGCCACGCGAGACCCGCCACTCCAACGCGAGCTGCCGCGCCGAAGGCAGCCGCATGCCCGCACCCAGCGCACCGGCGTCGATGGCATGGCGCACGGTGCGGTAGACACGCGCCCACTGCGGCGCACCGTCGGCCATGTCGTCATGCACGGCCTGGATGAAGACGCCGGCGGCCGACTTCACCACGCCGACAGCTCAGGCTTGGCCAGCCGCGTGGCGTCGACGACCTCCTTGACGATGGCCAACGCCTGCGCGATCTGCGCTTCGTCACTGCCGCCGTAGCCAAGCACCAGGCCGTTGAGGCCACGCGGCAGCGCGCAAAGCGCCGAGAGTGCGCTGACCTCAACCCCGCGCGTGGCCAAGGCGGCCGCGACGGCCTGGTCGGGCACGTCGGCGGGCAAGTGCAAACAGGCATGCACGCCGGCACCCGTGGGTCCGAGCTGCGCGCGTGCACCCAGCTGCTGCGCCACGCCCGCACACAACGCGCGGCGGCGGCCGTCGTAAAGCGTGCGCAGCTGGCGCAGGTGCGTGCCGAGTTGGCCCGCGTCGATGAATGACGCGAGTGCGGCTTGCATGGCCACCGGGCTGTGGTCGCCCATCATGCCGCGCACGGCCTTGAACACCGGCACCAGCGACTCGGGCAACAGTACAAACGCCAAGCGCAGCGAAGGAAACATGCAGCCGTTGAAGGTGCCGACATAGAGCACGCGCGCGGCGCGGTCGCGGCGCCACAGTGCCGCGGGCTGTTCACCACGCGGCGAAATCTCGGCCATGTGGTCGCCTTCAATGATCCAGGCGCCGGCGGCGTCCGCGCGCTCCAGCAAAGCGCGCCGGCGCTCGGCCCCGGTGCGCCAGCCCGTCGGGTATTGGTTCAAGGGGTGCAGGTAGTAGGCCGCTGCGTTGGGCGCCAGGCGCGCTGCGGCAGCGACGTCAAAACCTTGCTCGTCCACCGGCACGGGCACGACATTCAAGTGCGCCTGGCGCAGCACGCGCAGGACACCGGGGAAGCCAGGGTCTTCGACCGCGACCTGCGCGCCGGGTTCGAGCAAAACCTGGGCGATGAGTTCGATCGCATGCATGGCGCTGTTGACGATCAAGATCTGCTCTGGCGCGCAGTCGATCGAGCGCGTCAGTCGCAGGAAGCGCGCCGTGGCCACACGCAAGCTTTCCAGGCCTGCGGGCGGGCCGTAGCTGAGCGGGTCGCGCTGGTTGCCGATGGCGCGGCGCAGGTGGCGCTTCCACGCTGCCATCGGAAAGTGGTCGATGTCGGTGGCCAAAGGCCGCAGCAAAGGCAGCGTTTCAGTGAACGGTGTGGGGTCCCGAGCTGCGGTGGCGGGCGCGGCCTTGAGCAGCTCACCGTGCTCGGCCAGGCTGCGCACAAAACTGCCGCTGCCCACACGGCGCTCGATCAAGCCTTCGCTCACCAGCTGCGCGTAGGCGTCGTCGACCGCACTGCGCGGCACCGCCCATTGCCGCGCCAGCTCACGCGCCGAAGGCAGCCGTGTACCGGCCTGCAACTGGCCCGTGCGCAGCGCGCTGAGCAGTTGCTGAACCACGGCCCGGCGACCCGGTTGCGCGGGGCCTGGCAGCAGCCCTGGCACGTCATTCAGTTGCATGGCGACACGACCTCACGACTCGCACCGAAGCATAGCGCCCGGCGCCCGCCGATTCTGGGCAACGTGGGGCGCTGCGGCCATTGGCGCGGTCGCGCTTCGTCACACCATGGCGCCGTTCGTCGCAAGCCGCCGCGCAAGGCCGCTGGCACATCGTAGAACTGCACGCTGTCACCGCCGCCGTGTGTCATGCGCCGCATTTTGCGAACCCCAGGCCCGCACATCGAATTGGCTTGTCGCCTGTCGCCGTAATGGTTCTAGCGCAGGCATCACATCCTCACCGATCATCCTTGCACCGCATGGCCACACCCACCTCCGCTTTGATCGCCGTCCACGCCCTCGCGCCACGCTTGGTGCTGCTCGTGGGCGAAGCCTTGCGGCCACAAGCTGCCGTCTTGAGCGAGCTCGCGCAGGACGGCCTGCGCTGTGTCTGGCGCACCAACGCAGAGCAGGCTTTGCGCACCGCCGCGATGGCGCACTTCGATGTGGTCTGTCTGGACAGCGCCGTCATCGGTGGTCCTTCGGCCTGGGCGCTGACGCGATTGCGCGAAGCCCTGCGCTGCCCCATCGCGGTGATCGGCCATGGTGTTGATACGCAAGAGGAGCTGCGCGCGCTGGAGCACGGCGCCGACCTCTATCTCGCGCGGCCGCTGCCACCACGGCGCTTGTGCGCGCACTTGCTAGCCCTGCTGCGCCGGCCTTGGGCGCTGTCGGCGCAGGCATCGCCGCCGCCGTGGGCCCATGCCTTGGGCACGACCGACACCACCACCGCCAGCGGCTGCACCGGCACGTGCGCTAACGCCGCAGGTCAGCGCCATCTCATGGCCCGCCGACTCGCTGCCTGAGGGCCGCCACCGCCAGCGCGATCTGCGCTTCGGCGCCGCCACCAAAACCCAGCACCCAGCAGCGCCAGACATCGGGCGGGAATTGCGAGATGTCGCCCACTTGCGGGCGCAGGCTCAGGCCGCGCTGCTGGTGCAAGGGGCCATCGGCCGGACGCTGGGTGATCGACGGCAAGCGCTGCAGCAGCTGCTGTCTGACGGCGCCAGGCCCGCGTCTCGGCCGGGGTCAAGCTCTGCCCTTGAATAAACCAACCCGCAGCGCGCTTGCCCACAACGCCCCCATACGCACAGTGGCGAACCCAGGCTGCGCATTCTGCAGGGCATCTGCCTCAGCTTAGAACTTGTAGTTCACCGAACCGTAGACGAAGCGCGCGCGTGCGTCGTACAGGCTGATGTCGTACCCGCCCTGGAACTGGTTGCTCACCGGCACGTAGATCGGTGGGTTCTTGTCGAACAGGTTCTTCACGCCCAGCGCCAGGCGCAGGTTCTTGATGCCGCTGTAGCTAACGTTCATGTCGTACAGCGACTGGTTGGGCACGAAGTGCGGCACGCCGTCGAGCTCGCGGTCGCCGCTGCGGTAGCCGGTGTAGTAGTTCTGCGCCAACGTCAGCGCCCAGGGGCCGGTGCTGTAGGTGGCGCTTAGCTTGTGCTTCCAGCGCAGGATCACGCCACCGAAGTTGGCCGCTTCGAGCACCGGTGTGCCGTCGGCTTCGACCGTGGTGCCGACCTTGCGCGAGATCGTGCCGCCAGGGCTGGTCTGGTCGTACCGGATCATGTACGTGCCGTTCAGGTTCACGTTCAGGTTGCCACCCGGCACGGCGAACTTGGCGTTGATCTCGACGTCCACGCCTTCGAGCATGGCGCTGCCCACGTTGGCGTTGATTTCCTTGGTGGAATCGACCTGCCCATCCGGCGCCAGGATCACAAGGTTGGCGTAGGCCGGGTCACCGGCGCGGAAGCGCGACACGATCTCTTGCGTCGATGGCGTGGCGATGATGCCGTTGACGTCGATCTTCCAGTAGTCAGCCGTGATCGAGACCGCATCGATCGGCTGGAACACGAAGCCCAGCGTCGCCTGCTTGGACTTCTCCGGCTTGAGCAGCGGGTTGCCGCCGGTCAAGGCATTGACTTGCAGGTTGGGGTTGTTGGGGAAGCGCGGGTCGGTGAACTGCGCCGAGGTGCCCAGCGTCTGCGGGATCCACAGCTCCACCAGCGTGGGCGCGCGAAAGCCGGTGCCGACACCACCGCGCAGCACCAGGTTCTTCATCGGCTGCCAACGCAGGCTCGCCTTGTAGGTGTCGGAGTTGCCGACGTCGTTGTACTTGTCGTGGCGCGCGGCGACGTTGCCTTCAAGACCCTTCAGCACCGGGATCACCAGCTCACCGAAAAGCGAGGTGATCTTGCGGCTGCGGTCCACCGGCTCCTGCGCGCCGCCCAGGCCGGCGATGTCCCCCGAGAACAGCGCCGCGCTCGGCCGCGTCTGGTATTTCTCGTCGCGGAATTGCATGCCCACGGCATAGGCCAGGGGACCCGCAGGCAGGTTCATCACATCGCCCGAAATCTTCGCGTCGAAGATGTTGGTCTTGGCCGTGCCGGCCAGCGTGTCGCCGGTGTATTTGGCCGGGGCAATGGCCGCCTTGAAGGCGTCGCTCTGGTTCAGCGACCAGGGGTTCCAATCGTTGGACGCCTGCACCGCCTTGGCGTACGCCACCTGCGAGAAGTAACCATCCGGCACGGTGCCGGAGAGCTCGTACTTGTTGGTCGAATAGGCCAGCTCGTAACTCTGGCCGGCGATGTCGCCGCGCGCACCGAACACCAGGCGACTCTGTTCGGTGACATCACGCTGGGTGCGTGGCCCGAAGTCGAAGACACGCGCGGTGATGGCCAGGGGCTGGCCGACGATCGAGCCGAAGCCTGCGGCAGTAAGAAAGTCGGCGGCGATCTTGTAGTTCGGGTTGCTCGGCTTGATGAGCAGCACCGGGTCCACGCCTTGCGCCTGAAACTGCGCGTCGGTGGTGTTGAAGCTGCGCCGTATCGGGCTGGGCTGAAAGGTCTGGATGACGATGTTCTTCGAATACAGCACGTCGGCGAAAAACTCCAGCTTGTCACTGGCGCGGAAGATGCCGTTGAGCGTGAGGTTGGACGTTTCGCGCTTGGGGATCAGGCCGACAAAGGCGTCGCTGTCGAAGGTGCAATACGGCGTGTTCTTCGGCGCCGTGTTGGTCGGGTTCTTGAACATGTTGATGTCGCCGCATTTGTCCGTCGCCGCCAGCGGGTTGCCGTAGCCGGTGCCAGGCGCATTGCCGAAGCCCGGGCCACGCGTGCCTTCGCGCCACACGCCGTTGACGCGGGTACCCAGCGTGAACGGGCCTTCGATGTTGCCCTGGCCGGTGGCGGCCGCCACGACGTAGGGGAAGACGTTGCCGGTCTTGGCGAAGTCGCGGTCTTTGGCGAACAGCGCCGACTCTTTGTCCTGCGACAACGAGGCGGTGATGTTGTAGCGGTCCTTGGCGATGTCGCCGAAGCCCGCCACCACCGTCGCCCTCTCGGTCTTGCCTCCGCCATCGCGCGAAGGTGCACCGGCGCTGATGCCGAGCTCGATGCCCTTGAAGTCTTTGGTCAGGATGAAGTTGACAACACCGGCCAGCGCCTCCGAACCGTAGATGCTCGACGCTCCGTCTTTCAGCACTTCCACGCGCTCTATCGCCGCCAGCGGAATGTTATTGACGTTGACCGAGCCACCGGCACCGCCGACCGACACCGCCAGCCGCCGGCCGTTGACCAGCACCAGCGTGCGCCCGCCGGAGAGCCCGCGCAACGAAATGGTCGAGCGGCCGGCCGTCGAATTGCCGGCGCCGGTGGAGTTGTTGATGGCATCGCTGGAGGACACGGCAGCGATCGAGTTCATCAGCTCCTCGGTGTTCACCGCGCCGCTGCGCGCAATCTGTTCACGCGTGATGACGGTGATGGGCAAGGCACCTTCAGCGTCGACGCGTTTGATCGCCGAGCCGGTGATTTCGACACGTTGTTCTTGCGCCAGCGCGGGCGCGCAAAGTGCAAGGACGGCCGCAGCCATAGGGGTCAGTTGGGTGAAACGCATGATGCAAGCTCCTGTGAAGTCGACACAGCCGCAACACGCGCGCTTGGGCGCAAGGCGGCACATGCCCGCAATTTAGGAACTCGGCCGCAGGGGCGTTGAAGCCAAGCATCACCGCGCCGCGACGCGGCGCGGTGTCGGCCGCGGCCCTGTCGCGCCACGTCACCCACCGAAGCATCTGTGACATCGGCGACAGGGTGCTGCACGTAGATCGGGACCGGGCTTTCCCGTAGCTGTGGCGTGCGGGAAACGCCTTTCCATCGCAAGCCCGTCGCGTGTCCGCCCGAACGCACCTGCTACGCTCGCCGCCACCTTGAAACCACACGCAACGCCATGACCTACTGTGTCGGTATCCGGCTCGACGCCGGGCTCGTCTTCCTCTCCGACTCGCGCACCAACGCCGGTCTGGACGCCATCAGCACCTTCCGCAAGATGATCGTCTACGAAAAGCCGGGCGACCGCTTCATGGTCATGCTCTCGGCGGGCAATCTCTCCATCAGCCAAAGCGTGCGCGAGATCCTGCAAGTCGAGAAAGTTGACCAAGGCCATGGCCACGAGCCGCTGACGATGTGGAACGCCACGAGCATGTTCGACGCCGCGCGCGTGCTGGGCAGCGCCATGCGCCGTGTGCATGCGCAAGACGGGCCGGCGATGAAAGCGGCGGGCCTGGACTTCAACGCCTCGATGATCTTCGGCGGCCAGATCGCGGGCGAGGCGATGCGCCTGTTCCTCGTCTACTCCGCAGGCAACTTCATCGAAGCCACGCGCGAGACCTGCTTCTTTCAAGTCGGTGAGAGCAAATACGGCAAGCCCATCCTCGACCGTGTGCTCACGCCCTTCACGCCGCTGGACGAAGCTGCGAAGTGCGCGCTGGTGTCGATGGACAGCACGCTCAAATCCAACCTCTCGGTGGGCCTGCCGCTGGACCTGCTGGTCTACGAGCGCGACGCTTTCAGGAGCGAGCGCGTGGCGGTGATCGACGAGCACAACCCCTACTTCCAGATGATCCGCAACACCTGGGGCCAGCGCCTGCGCGAAGTCTTTGAAGGCATCGAAGACCCGCAATGGAATGGCGGCACGTCGGTGCACCCTTTGATGACGAGCAGCCAGCGTTACGAGGTGATGCGCAAGATTGCGCACCCGGGGGAGAGGATTGTTTGACGCTTACGGCCGCCCTACCCACACCCTAGCTGCATCAGGAGCCCCCGCGCTGTTTGGTGCAACACGAATCAAGTCACTCAAAAGCTCGCGTTCAAGGAGAGCCTGAATGAGCGCGTTTCAACGGGATGAAAGTGCGTGTCGGCAACGCCCTCAGCGGGCTCGCCTGGCAACCTTGAGGTGTAGTAGTAGTCGATGGCCGAAACCTTGCGATTGCTCAGGTTGAAGCCCTCCAACTCGATGCGCAGTGTGGGGCTGAACCTGTAGCCGATGTGCCCGTTCAGCAGCGCCGTGCCTTTGGAGCGCACCGAGTTGTCTTCGCTCAATGGGCGCGGGCCGAAGTAGCGAAATTGCACGGCGCCAAACCACGGCCCGAGCTTGTCCACCGCCACGGCCAAGGACGCCACACCTTCCACCGCGCCCGGGATGCGCTGGCCCTCGGCGGCGCGGCCCCTGAATCGCGCACGCGCGAATGCCAGGTCGGCGTCGATGGTCAGCCAATCCTCGAGCCGGTAGTAGTTGGCCAGCTCGAAACCGACGCGCCGGCTCGGCCTGCCGGCTTCTGTGGTGCCCGCGTCGCCCACGAACACCAGCTCCGAGGCCAGGCTCAACTGGTACACCGACAGCGAGGTCTGCAAGCCCGGCAAGAGTGTGGTGCGCACCCCCAACTCAAAACCTTTGGAGCGTGCCAACGGTGTCACGCGCTCTGCGCCATCACCGGTCTTGGGGTCGGTCGTGATCACCGTGCCTCGGGCGTCGTTGCTGTGGAACCCGCTGCCCAGATTGACATACCACTCAGTCTTGGCCCAAGGCCCGAAGATCAGGTTGAGCTTGGGGCTTGCGATGCCGGCGGACCGTGTGCCCGAGTTGTCGGCACGATCGCTGCGCACATCGAAGCGGTAGCCGTCGGCACGCACACCGGCCACCGTGCGGAAGTGCGACGTCCAGCGCGTGGTGTTGTCGTACCAAACACCCACGCTGCCTTGCACGATGTGGTCACGCCGGGTGACGGACAAGGTCTGGCGCGCCTTGGTGTTGAGCAAGGCGTTGTGCACGTTGTCGTTTTGCACTTGCAGGCCGATCTGGTGCTCGCTGTCGAGCCCAAGCCAGCGCGAGGCCCAGCTGTGGCGTGCGTTGAGGAGCGTCGTGACGCGCCGGTCGGGCTGCGCGAACTGGTCACCATCCAGTGGGTTGTCCAGGAAGTAGGTGAAGTTGGAGAACAGCGCCAGCTTCCAGTGCGTCACCGAAGCGCTGACTTCCGTAGACGATGCCGCCGTGCTGTGCCGCCAACCGCCTGAAAGGCTGTAGCGATGCGACGCGCCGCCATCGCTGGGGTCGATCAGCCCGAAGCGGCCGAGCGCGCCACTCTGCACCGCGCGTGCCGGAATTTGATCGCTCGCATTCCACTTTGCCGAATAGCCCATGCCAGTGACGTGCCAGCCATTGGCGCGGTCGCCTTGGGTGTAGCGCAGCACACCGTTCCATTTTCGGAAGTCGTCGGGACGATCGAACGGCCCGTCGTTGCGCATCAGCTCGAGCGCGTACAGCAGATCGCCGGCCTGTTTGTCGACACCTAAGACCGCCGAGTCGGCCAGCAACAGCCGCCGGTAGCCGTTTTGCCCGAGGCCGAAGTTGGCGATGCCCGCGCTCAGCCTGTCGGCATAGGTGATCTCCACCGCGCCGGCCGAGGCAAAGTCACCTTCGCTGGCGTCATACGGCCCCTTCTTGTAGCGCAGACCGGTGGCGAGCTCGGGGATGACGAAGTTCAGGTCGGTCCAACCCTGGCCGTGGCCATGGCTACGTTGATTGACCAACATGCCATCGACGCTGGTGCGCAAATCGGTCCCGTGGTCGAGGTTGAAACCCCGCAGGTAAAACTGGTTGGCTTTGCCTTCACCGCTGTGCTGGCTGACGATCAGCCCGGGTGCGGCTTCAAGCAGCTCGCCGGGCCGATAGATCGTTCGCGCTTCCAGCTGCTTTTGCGTGACGGTGCCCACACTGGCGGAATCGGCCACGCCGACTTGTTCCGTGCCTGAGCCGGTGACGATGACTTTTTGCAGCGCTTGCTCGCCGCTGGCCTGTGCCGTAGCGGACATCATGGCGCAGCTGAGAAAGGCCAGCGCGCGAACGCGCCAGCCGTGATGGTTGTGGGGGTGGTGTCGATAGCTCATGAGATCTCCATGCGCGGCAGCGCTCGCCGACAGCGAGCGTGGCGGGTCCAAGGTGTGGGGGTTGAAGCGCGATGCAGCGTCGCCGCCGTGATGCCGTGACGCATCCGTGACAGCCAACGCCAGGCACTTCACAGCCGCGGCGGACGCTCCAAAGGCACACTCACATGCGAGCCAAACGTGGGCGCCGTGGCGTCCACCCATCGATCCATGCTCGCCGCAGCGACACGCGGCAACGCGCTCGCGCCGCTGAGTCCGTCCAGATCGATGGCCGCTCGCATCGGTGCATGCGCTGGCGCTGGCGACGACAGGTGTTCTTTGGCGTCGACGTAGACCACCGTGCTGTCGGCGGCTTCGTGATCGTGATGGGCCGGCGCGCTGTGGTGATGGTCGTGATGGTCGTGATGATCTTCATCACCATGACCGCTCACGGCCGTGCCCACCATCCCGACGCGCTCGACGTGGTGGTGCGCTCGCCCCAGCCCACGCAGGGCAGCACCGGTGACGGCCTGCGCACCGACGCACAGGGTCAGTAGGCAGATCGCTACACGCAAGATCAGGGTCGAAACCATGGGGGCAGATGCGCGGATCAAAAGGCTTCTAAGGTCTACAGCTACGCACAGCGCCAGCGGGTGGATGCAAACGGGTGGATGCAGTCAGGCCCATCATCCATGGCGTTATGCTCCGGGCCCCAACGCCGACGCGCAGCGCACCCTGTCCATGAATCCGACCCGCCATCGCCAACTGACATGCCGCATCGTCGGCGTGCTGTTGCTGGCGCTGTTGCTGGCGCAGTGGTCGGTGTGGGGACATGCGATGGCTCACGGCACGGCATTGTCGTCCGGCAGCACGAGTCCCGAGGCCAAGGCCGGCAACGAGCGTGAGCTCACCTGGGGCCATGAAGCCGGCGCGCCCGAGTGCCGGCTGCTCGATCAACTGCTCAATGGGCAAGCCTTGGGCGCCGAAGCTGCGCCCATGCCGAGCTTGCCTGTGGCGCGCACGCCGTTGGCGGGGAACGACCTGTCACCGTGCCGCCAGCCCACGCTGCGCACTTACCTGGCACGAGGGCCACCACCGGCACGAGCGTTCACCTGAACCTTCGTCGTCGGCATCACCGCGTCGCAGCCTTGCTGCGCCGAGCCTGATGCCACAGCGGCCACGCCGCTGAACCCTATCCCTTTGCTGCCGGCACGCTCGCAAACCGAGAGGCCGGCGAGGTGCCTTGCATGAAACACACATCCCTTGCGGCCTTGCTGGTCGCGTTCGCTCCGGCCTGGGCGCAACCCACACAAGCGCCGGTGCTCATCACCGGCAACCCATTGGGCGACACCGAGGTCGCCACGCCGACATCGGTGCTGGCCGGCACGGGCCTCGTACTGCGGCGCGGCAGCTCGCTGGGCGACACGCTCGACGGCTTGCCGGGCGTGTCATCCACCTACTTCGGCCCGAACGCCAACCGGCCGGTGATTCGTGGGCTGGACGGCGATCGTATCCGCGTGCTGAGCAACGCCGGCGCTGCGCTCGACGCATCGAGCCTGAGCTTCGACCACGCCGTGCCGATCGACCCCCTGGTGGTCGAGCGCATCGAAGTTTTGCGTGGCCCGGCGGCGTTGATGTATGGCGGCAGTGCGGTGGGCGGTGTGGTCAACACCATCGACAACCGCATTCCCAAAACACCGCTGTCTGCGGCCACCGGTGCGGCTGAGTTGCGCTTGGGCGGCGCGAACCGCGAGCGCGGCGCCTCGGCCGTGGTCGAGGGTGGCGGCGACGGCATGGCGTTCCACGCTGATGCTTTCAGGCGTAGCACCGCCGACCTGCACGTGCCGGCCTTCGAGCGGCCGCTGGGCGACGGCAGCAGCGAGCGCCGCAGCCGCATCGCCAATTCATCCAGCCGTGCCTCCGGCGGCGCTGTGGGCGCGTCCTGGGTATCAGACCAGGGCTACCTCGGCGCCAGCGTCGACAGCTATCGCAACGACTACGGCATCGTCGCCGAAGACGACATCACGATCCAGATGCGGCGCGACAAGCTGACGCTGGCGGGTGAGCTGCGTAGGCCCACAAGCTTCATCACCACACTGCGCGCACAGGCTGCTGGCACCGACTACCAGCATCAGGAGATTGAAGGCGACGGCAGCGTCGGCACGACCTTCAAAAGCCGCGGCAACGACATGCGCCTGGAGGCCGTGCACCGCGGCTTCCAGCTCGGCGGCGGGCGCATCGACGGCGTGTTCGGCACGCAGTTCGAGTCGTCGCGCTTTTCAGCCTTGGGCGAAGAGGCCTTCGTGCCCTCAACCTCCACACGCCACGCGGCGGTGTTCATGCTGGAGCGTTGGCGCTTCGGCGATGCGGGTCACGCTGCCACGTCAACGCCGCCGCAGGGCGACGGCACCCACGGCCAACTCAGCGGCCAACTCAGCGTCGGGCTGCGTGCCGAGCAAGTGCGTGTGCGCTCTGAGGGTGACGCCAACGCCGAGGCCGCGCAGTTTGGCCCGCCGCAAGCGCGCCGCTTTGCGCCACGCAGCGCGTCGATCGGCGCCGCTCTCAAGATAGGTACGCAGTGGCAGGCCTCGTCGAGCTGGTCGTACACCGAGCGGGCACCCACCCACTACGAGCTGTATGCCAACGGTGTGCACGCGGCCACCGCCACCTTCGAACGCGGTGACCCGCAACAAGCCCTGGAGCGCGGCCGCAGCCTGGACGCCACCCTGGCCTGGCGCAAGGGCGCGCACAGCGCGAAGCTGAGCCTGTTCGAGAGCCGATTCTCGAACTACATCAACCTGGCGGCTACCGGCGAGGCCGATGTTGAAAGTGACCATGGTGGCAGCGTCCCGGTGTTTGCCTTTGCAGGCGTTCGCGCCCGGCTGTACGGCCTTGAAGCCGAAGCCACATGGCGCCTGGTCGATGGCCACAGCAGCGTCGATCTCGATGCCAAGCTTGACCTCGTGCGCGGCCAAGATCTCACCCATCGCGAGCCGCTGCCCCGCCTGGCTCCCGGGCGCCTGACGCTCGGCGCGAATTGGACCCAAGATGGCTGGCAGGCGCGCGCCGAGATGCAACGAAACAGCCGGCAAGGCCGCGTGCCCAGCACCGACATCGCCACCGCCGGCTCGACGCGGGTCAACCTCACGGGCAGCTACACCTGGAGCCTGGGCGAGCGCCAGGCCATGGTGTTCGCAAAACTGCACAACGTGGGCAACGTGCTGGCCTACAGCGCAAGCACCACCGCCACGCTGCGCCCACTGGCGCCACTGCCGGGGCGTGGCTTGACGCTGGGGGTGCGGATGGCGTACTGAGTGGCGGTCTGAGGCGGCATCGACGTCGATCGGCATCGAGCCGCCGTCAGGCCATGCCAGCGCGCGCGATGCGATCAGGCGAGAAGATCGTTTGACGCGGCGCGACGTCAGCGCAGCTTCAGGTAGAGCATCAGCACGGCCATGAGCAGCGGCTGGTGCAGCATGTAGATCGTCAACGACCAGCGGCCCAGCAGCGCCAGCGGGCGCGCCGCGTGGGGCAGTGCACCAGCCAGCATGCTGCGTCGCCGCGCCAGCAGCCACTGCCCCGCTGCCAGGCCCCACAGCATCACGCCTAACCATGGAAGTACGGGCACATAGTCTTCGGTGATGGGCTTGCGGGTCACTAGACCCGTCCAGTTCAACCAGCCTGGGTCAAAGATGGGGTGTTGCACGACGCGTGGCAAGACCAGCGCGACCAGGCCGGCCAGCCACAAGCCCGCGCGCCACGGCGCCATCAGGTTCACCATCAAACGCGCCAGGATCAGCATCACCGCCACGCCGTGCAGCACGCCGAAGTGGATCCAGCTCTTCGGGAACATCAGCGCCGAGCCGATGCTGACCAGCACGGCACAGCCCGCAATTTGCGCCCAGCGCCGCCAAAAACGTGGCCAGCCCTGCCCGGCTTCCAGCGCCACCGCCTGTGACAGGCCAGCGCAGAACATGAAGATGCTAACAATCAAGCTACGCTGCGTCGACCACAGCGCGTCGTGGTGGAAGTTGTGGCGCGGTGTGAGCAGGCCGAAGTGGTTGAGGTCGAAGCAGAAGTGAAAGATCACCATCCAGACGATGGCCACGCCGCGCAGGGCGTCTAGACGGTCAAAGCGGTCAGTACGGAAAGGGGTCATGCGGCGATCGTAGTGCGGCCCCGTGCGCGCCTCACCCGCCGCGCCACCCCTAAGCTGCAAGTTGCCAACGAGCCGCGTGGCGCGGAACATTGCCACGTCGCTACTTCGGCGCCCCACCATGACCTTGCGCATCGCCACCTTCAACTGCGAGAACCTATTCACGCGCCCGCTGGCGATGAAAGACGGCATGGGTGCGGCGGGGCAGCAGGCTATCGACCACCACGCGGAGCTGAACCGCATCGTGGCCAAAGATGTCTACGACGCGGCCGACCAGGCGCGCTTGATCGCGCTGGACGCCATCCACAAGTTCAGCGCCTTGAACACACCGAGCAACAGCCTGGTGTTGCTGAGCAAGATTCGCGGCCAACTCTTCAAGCGCACGCAGGCGGGAGTGGTGACAGTGGCGGCCACTGGGCGCGGCGACTGGACGGGCTGGTTCACCCTGCGCAGCAATGACGTCAGCTGGCCGGCCACCTACAACACCGGTCGCGTCATCGCCGAGACCGACGCCGACGTACAAGTCGTGATCGAGGTCGAAGACCGTCCCACACTGAACCGCTTCAACGAGCAGGTGTTGGGCGCCAAGTTCGACAAGCTCTACCCACATGTGATGCTCATCGACGGCAATGACGACCGCGGCATCGATGTCGGCATCCTCAGCCGCTTCCCCATCCGCGCGATGAAGAGCCACATCGACGACCGCAACCCCAACACAGAGCGCACCTTCTCGCGCGACTGCCCCGAGTACCTGATCGAGCTGCCCAGCGGTCGCAAGCTGATGGTGCTGCCCAACCACTTCAAGTCCAAACGTGGCGGCAACGGCGCAAAGGCTCAAGACCGGCGCAAGTTTCAGGCCGATGGCGCGCACGACATCGCCGTGCACGCGCTGGCGCAAACCCAGCTCGTGTTGATCGCCGGCGACCTGAACGACACACCCGACTTCCCGAAGTTCGTTGCGCTTTGGCAAGACGGCTTTGTCGATGTACAAGATCACGCCAACTATCCGCAAGACCGCCCCGGCACCTTCGACACCGGCACCAAGGCCAACAAGCTCGACTACCTGATCATGTCGCCCAAGCTGCGCGCCAAGCTCAGCGACACCGGCATCGAGCGTCGTGGGTCCTTCCACCCCAAAACCTGGCCGCCCTTTGACTCCGTGACAGGCAAGGCCGACGAGGCCTCGGACCACCACCTGGTGTGGGCGGACTTCAAACTCTAGGCGCCGGTGCCCGGTGCTAACAAAATACCTACGCGTGTCCCCGGCGCGGCCGGCTCGATGCTGAGTACCGCGCCGATGGCGTCGGCGCGCAGGTGCATGGAACGCAGCCCTTGCTCGGGCGGCGCACGCAGGCCACGGCCGTTGTCGGTCAGTTGGATCTCGATAGCCCCGCCGCCGCCAGGACCGACACGCGCGCTGAGTTGCAGCAGCGAGGCTTGGGCGTGCTGCAGCACGTTGGAGATCACTTCGAGCAGCAGGAATTGCAGGTGGCGCATGGCCTCGTCGTTGCCCGCCGCCCAGTGCGGCAAGGCGTCGACCTGCCAGTCGACCGCGATGCCGGCACTTTCGATGCGCGGCTGGAGCCGGTAGCGCAGGCTGGCGAGCAAGGCGTTGACGTCGCCAGCAGGCAGGTTCATGGCGTCGATGGAGAGCTTCAGCTGGTCCATCGACTCACGCAGTGTCTGCACGACATCTTGCGCCGAGGCGCGGCCGCCTTCGAGCTGGCGCACGGCGGTGGCCAGGTTGGCGCCCACGCCGTCGTGCAGGTCGCGCAAGATGCGCTCGCGCTCCGCGAGCACGGCGCGTGAGCGTTCGAGCTCAGTGAGCTTCGCGAAGCTCTGCCGCAGCTCAACTTCCTTCTGCGCCACCTGGCCGGTGAGCGAGGCATTGAGCTGCACCACCTCGGCGCGCGCTGACAGGAAACGCCGGCTGACCAGCCACATCATGGTCGCGCCCACGAGCGTGGCCACGTACTTGGCCCAGGCCGATTCGTCGTAGAGCTCGGCGCTCCAGCGACCGGCATAAACATCGCGCAGGCTGGCCACCATCACCGCCAGCAAGACGCCAACGATGATCCAGCGCTCGCGGCCGCCCACCCTCGCACGCGTGCGCCAAGCCTGCGTTGCCAGGCGCGTGATGACCCAGATCCAGGTCACAAAGTTCAGCACGTACCAAAGCAGCAACGGTTGCGTCGACTGCAACACGACCATGGCCGCGATGCAAAGCGGCATCAAGGCCTGCACCGCCAGCATGGTGCGCCACTCCAGGCGTGGCCGGGCACCGCAGACTTCTTGCGCAATGCAGTACAGCGACCAGGACCACAGGGCACGCAGCAGCAGCAGGCTCATGCCCCAGTAAGGCCACGGCAGCGGCGCAGTCTCGATCACGGTGTCGGCCACGCTAAGGGCCCACAAGGCTTCACCGACGCCCGCCCAGGCGTAGAGCGCGTCACGCTGCTGCCACCACAGCAGCGCGCAAAAGGCCGCCACCAACAGGCTGAGCACGGCGGTTGCCAGCGGCAGCGCAATGCGCCCCAAAGCCGCCGCACGCGCTTGCGGCGCCAGCTGCGCCGCCGGGCCCACACGCACGACCGACAAGCCCGAGCGGTAGCCGGCGTCGGCGCGCAAGCGCACACGCAGCTCGTTGTCGCGCGCGAGCAGTTGCGACGGGAACGTCAGGAACACCGGGTACTTGGCCGACCAACGGTCCCGCGCGCCCAGCAGCGAGCCGGCGCTGCCCAGCAACACACCATTGAGCTCGATCTCATACGCATTGCCGATGCGTGTGATGGCCACGGCGTGCGGCTCTCTCGATACTGCGGCGCCCTCGGGCATGGCAAAGCGCAGGCGCAATTCGGCACTGCCTGACTTGCCCCGATGCACGATGTCCCAATGCAGCGGCAAGCTGATCGTCTGCGGTGGCAGCGGCTGCGCATCGACTTGCGCCAGCAACTGCGCGTGTTCCAGCGTCAGCACCTGTTGCGCGTTAGCCGTCTGCGTCCACGCCTGCAAGACCAGCGCGCATGCCAGCAGCCAAGCCCACAGGCACCGATTCACGGGCCCGGTCTCATGCTGCCCAGCAAGCCCATGCGGCTGGCCTCGAACACGGCCTCGCTGCGTGAATGCACGGCCAGCTTGGCGTAGAGGTTCTTGATGTGCGACTGCACGGTGTGCATCGACACCGCCTGCAAGCGTGCGATTTCGGCGTACGCGTAGCCTCGCGCCACGAGCTCAAGCACCTGCGACTCGCGTGGCGTCAGGGCCACCTGCACGCCGCTGGCCGCCACGGGGGCCGCCACGCTGCGCAGCCGCGCCAACAACTTGCGCGCCACCATCGGTGAAATGGGCGAGGCGCCGTGTTTGATGTCGATGATGACCTGCGCCACGTCGGCCGGCTGCGAGTCTTTGTGGATGTAGCCCACGGCA
>JANMMH010000671.1:0-10629 GCA_031373055.1 Rubrivivax sp.
AGCTTCACGGTGTCCCAGGCCAGCCAGCCCCAGTTCAAGAGCTTTTGGCTCTCGGCCGCGCGCGCCTCACGCGAACTCGTGCCCAAGACCACGCTGAGCAGACGGCGTTTGCCGTTGGGCATGTCGCGCGTGGCGCTGGCCACCAGGCAGTAGCCAGCACTTTCGGTGTAGCCGGTTTTCATGCCGTCGACGGTCGGGTCGCGCCCGAGCAGCATGTTGCGGTTGTCTTGCTTGATGTTGTTGAAGGTGTACTGGCGGATTGAATACAGCGGATAGAAATTCGGGTGGTCGCCGATAACACGCGCGGCAATGCTCGCCACGTCGCGCGCGCTGCTGTAGTGCCCCGCCTCGCTCAAGCCCGTGACGTTCTTGAACTGCGTGTTCTTCAAGCCCCAGGCCTGGGCCTGGCGGTTCATCAGCGCGACAAAGGGCTCCAGGCCGCCGGCGGCAGCCTCGGCCAAGGCAACCGAGGCGTCGTTGCCGCTTTGCACGATCATGCCGCGCAGCAGCTCGTCGACGGTGGGCGTCATCGTGGTGTCGATGAACATCAAGGAGCCACCTCCCACGCGTTCGCTCCACGCGCGCTTGGAGATGCTGAGCTTCTGCGTCAACGCCAGCTTGCCGTCGCGAATGGTGTTGAAGACCAGGTAGGCCGTCATCAGCTTGGTCAGCGACGCGGGGTCGGCCTGGGCATCGGCGTCACGCTCGGTCAGGGTCTGGCCGCTGGTGAGGTCGATCAGAAGGAACTGGCGCGCGGCCACTTCAGGCGGCTGCGGCAGTTGTGCCAGCACGGGGCTGGCGGCGGTCAGCGCCGCGAGCAAGACGGACAAGACGATCAAGAGTTTCATGGGATTCAAAGTACTCAGCGCAAAGCTGCACTGATGATCTGTCTGAGCACAGGCAGCTGCCCGTGGAAGAAGTGCCCGGCGCCCGGCACCACGGTGACCGGAAGCGACTGCGTGCGGGCCCAGGCCAGCACGGCGGGCATGGACACCACGTCGTCGACTTCACCCTGGATCACCAAGGTGTCGGCGGGCACGGGCGCCATGGCGAAGGTCTGCACCGCCGGGCCAATGAGCATGACGCGCTCGGCGGCATGGCCCTCACCGGCGGCACTCAAGCGCGACGCCACGTGCGACGCGATGTAGCCACCAAAAGAGAAGCCGCCGAGCACGAGGCGCGTGCCCGGCACACGAAACGCAGCCACCACCGCCATGGCGTCGTCGATCTCTCCCTGGCCCTCGTCCCAGCTGCCGGCCGAATGGCCCACGCCGCGGAAGTTGAAGCGCACCGCGCGCCAGCCCAGTGCCACCATGGCGCGTGCCATGGTCTGCACGACCTTATTGTCCAGGGTGCCGCCATGTTGCGGGTGTGGGTGGCACAACACGGCGGTGCCGAGCGCGCTGCTAACGGGCAAGTCAACGGCACACTCCAGCGCGCCCGCCGGCCCCGTGATGGCCTGGCGTTGTGTGGCCGCGTTCATTTGCCGACGTGCGCGGGCAGCACCAAGCGCTCGACGATGCGGCCGTGCGTGAGGTGTGAATCGACGATCTCGTCGATGTCGTGCTGGTCGACGTAGGTGTACCAAACCGCCTCGGGGTAGACCACCGCCACCGGCCCACCCGCGCAGCGGTCCAAGCAGCCGGCTTGGTTGACGCGCACGCCACCCGGGCCGGCCAGACCCGCGCGCTTGACGCGTGACTTGCAGTGGTTCAGGCCGGCCTGAGGATCGTGCTGGCTGCAGCTGTTTTCGCCTTCACCGCGCTGGTTGAGACAGAAAAAGATGTGGTGCTTGTAATAACTCATGGCCAAGATTGTAGGGAGCGCTTTGCCGGCACCGTCGCCAGCGCGACTGTCACTCCCGCTGGCCCAAGCGCGCCAGCAGCCATGCCATGGCCACGAAGGGCCACAACAGCGACAGCCAATGCGCCGTGCCGTGAAAGTGCACAAAGCGCCCCTGCTCCCAGGATTGCAGTGTCAGTGCAAAGTAAGGGTTAGCCGGCGCCTGGCCGACCAACATCACGCCGCCTGCCAATGCCAGCAAGGCCAAGCCGGCGGCCACACGCTGGGGCACGGCGATCAAGGCCAAGGCCGCCAACACGCCGGCCACCAGCGCCGGCACGGTGGCTGGCGAGAGCCAAGCCAGCGCATGGCTGGGGCCGAAGTTCAGCAGGGTGGACAGCGTCATGGCCACCAACGCCATCGACAAGGCACCCAGCGTCAACATGGCGCGGTGCCAGCCTGGCCGCGCCACCGAATAGGCCAGCATGCAAGGCGCAAACAAGCCCAGCGCCGTGGCCAGGCCCTCGCTCAGCGGCAACAAGGGCGAGGCGGGCGTCTGCGCCAAGACGACGAGCTCGTACAAGGGCGCGGCCCAGGGCACGCCTTCAAGCCAGGACTCCAGCACGTCGCTGGCCTTGCCGCCAAGCTGGCCCAAACCCAGTGGCAATGGCGCCGGGAACAGCAGGGCGGCCGGCCACAGCGCCAGCAGCGCCAACGCGCCACCACTTTGGGCGACGAACCAGCGCTCGCGTACCGACACCCAAGGGCGGTTTGCTCCCACGCCACGCGCAGCGGCAAGTAAGGCCGCCCCCAATGTGGCGCCGGCCACGTTCATCGCGCAGTCCTTCAGCGAGGGGTGGCGCCCAGGCAAAAAATGTTGCGCCACCTCGCAGACGTAGGACAGCGCCATGGCCGTCACGATCAGCGTTAGCCAAGCACCCACCATGCGCTGGCCACGCGATATCAAGGCCGACATCACGAGCACGCCCCAAGGCATGAAGCCCAGCAGATTGGCCCAGAGATCGAAGGGGTCGCGCCACGGTGGCCAAGGCAGGGCCAGCAGTGCGGCCAGCGGCTGGCCCGGTGGCCAGCGCCAGCCGGTGAAGGGGTACAGGCTGGCGTAGAGCACCAGCGCGGTGTAAGCCAAGGCCAGTGGCAGCGCCGAGGAGCTGTGTCGTTGGCGCAGCGTGCTGGCCATGTCCGTCGGTCAGAAAGGTTTGACGACGACCAACACCACGATGGCGGCGAATAGCAGCACCGACACTTCGTTGAAGACGCGGAACCAGCGGTGGCTGTGCGGCGGCCCACCCGTCTCAAAGCCACGCAGCAACTGGCGGCATGCATGGTGGTAGCCGATGGCGCCAGCGACACCGGCGAGCTTCAAGTGCATCCAGCCTTGGCCCGCGCCCAGGCCTACGCCATAGCCCAACCACAGCACGAGACCAAGCGCCAAGGCCGGCACCATTAAGAGGCTGCTGAAGCGGTAGAGCTTGCGCGCCATCAGCAACAAGCGCTCTCGCTCGGCGTGGCTGTCGGGGCGGCACATGGCCAGATTGACAAAGATGCGCGGCAGGTAGAACAGGCCCGCAAACCAGCTCGCCACGAAGACGATGTGCAGGGCTTTGATCCAGAGATAGGCGCCACTCATTTGCAGCATTATCACTACCGCCAAAAAAAGAGCCCCGGCACGAGGCCGGGGCTGGCAAGCCTTATCGCTGTCATACGGTAAGGCGCCTGCTCAGGGAGGAAAAGCAGGGAATGACGACCTTGCGGCTATCATTCATCAGCGACTCTAGCACTGCATAAGTTGAGGCGCCAGCGGGCTATTTCGAGGGGCTGTGCGGTGCGGCCGTGGGCCTACGCCGCGAGCCCACAAGTTGGGGGCTCAGCGCGTCGTTGTGAGTCCAAATTCAAGCTTGTTCAAGGTCATCGCGGACGCCAAACGTGCACCAACCTCCACCGTTTCCCACCAGCCGCCCACGTCGTTTGCGTCGCGACGCCGCCACCCGTGCGCTCGTGCGTGAGCATGATCTGCGTGCGTCGGATCTGATCCTCCCGGTGTTTGTTCTAGAGGGTCATACGCAGTTGCAAGACGTGGCCAGCATGCCCGGCGTGCAGCGTCGCAGCGTCGACCTCTTGTTCGACGTCGCGCAACGCTGCGTCACCTTAGGCATTCCGGTGATGGCCTTGTTTCCGGTCATCGAGCCGTCGCTGAAGACGATTGACGGCCGCGAGGCGCTGAACGCTGACGGCCTGGTGCCGCGCGCCGTGCGAGAACTCAAGCGCCGCTTCCCGCAGCTGGCATTGCTGACCGATGTGGCGCTCGATCCCTACACCAGCCATGGCCAGGACGGCTTGCTCGACGACAGCGGATACATCGTCAACGACGCCACCGTGGCGGTGTTGTGCCAACAAGCGCTGGTGCAGGCCGAGGCCGGCGTGGACATCGTGGCACCCAGCGACATGATGGACGGTCGCATCGGCGCCATTCGCGAAGCGCTGGAAGACAGCGACGCCATCCACACACGCATCATGGCCTACAGCGCCAAGTACGCCAGCGCTTTCTACGGCCCCTTTCGCGACGCCGTGGGCTCCAAAGGAAACCTGGGCAAGAGCGACAAGAAGGTCTATCAAATGGACCCCGGCAACAGCGACGAAGCGCTGCGTGAAGTCGCACTTGACATTGCCGAGGGTGCCGACATGGTGATGGTCAAACCCGGCATGCCCTACCTGGACATCGTGCGCCGCGTGAAGGACGAGTTCCGCATGCCGACCTTCGTCTACCAGGTCAGCGGCGAGTACAGCATGCTCAAGGCGGCAGCGGCTAGTGGCTGGCTTGAGCATGACGCCGTGATGATGGAAAGCCTGCTCGCCTTCAAGCGTGCCGGCGCTGACGGTGTGCTGAGCTACTTCGCGCTTGAAGCGGCCGAGCTGCTGCGCCAGGGCTGATGCACGAACGCTGATGCGCGTCTTTCACATCCACGGCGACCGCTTTGTCGAGTTGCCGGCCTTGCCCGAGACCTTGCCCGAGACCGGCTTCCTGTGGCTGGGGATTTCTCGCAGCGTCTTCGAATCAAGCACGCCACAGTTGCAGTCAGCCTTGCAGCACTGGACCGGCGCGCAACTTTTCGAGCTGCACATCTCAGACCTGCTCAACCAGCAGCTGCCCAGCCACTTCGACTACACCTCGTGGTACGACTTGCTGGTGTTTCGCCGTCTCGCGGCAGGCCCCGGCAGCGAGCAGCTGTTTGTGGACGAAGCGCATGGCAGCCTGGCCTCGGCGCGCCGCGCGCTCGACGCCATTGACACCAGCCCCGTGGGTTTTGCCGTCTTCGACCGCGTACTCATCACCGTGCACCCGGCCGACTGCGCCGTGCGTGACTATTTCGCCACCAAGCTGCTCACGCTTTCGGCCTCGGGCGAGCCGCGCGCCGGGGCGCGCCTGCCCACGAGCCCGGCCGACTTGATGCTACGCATGGTCAACCACATGGTCGACAGCTACCTTGACCTGCGCCGCTTGTTGACGCGCCAGTTCGGCAGCTTGCAGCAAGAGCTGCTCGACCCCAGAAGCCGCTTCAACGACTGGAACATCCTGCTCGATGCGCGCAACGCGCTGCACTTGCTGGAAGACACCTGCGAAGACCAGCGCAGCGCCGTGCAGGAGTGGATCGACGCACTGGACGAGTGGCCCGAAGAAGCCGCGCCCCACCTGCGCCGCGAACGCGAGCTGCTGCGCGTGCGTTCACGCGACGTGCAGGAGCATATCGAGCGCGTACTCAGCCATGTGCGCAGGCTCGAACACTCGGCCGAGACGGCGGTGCAGATGCACTTCTCGGCGCTGGGCCACCGCACCAACGCCATCATGCGCACGCTTACCGTGCTGACGGCGATCTTCTTGCCGCTCAACTTGATCACCGGCTACTTCGGCATGAACTTCGATGCCCTGCCATTCATCCACAAGCCCGGCGGCGCATGGCTGGCCACGGGTCTCTTGCTGGCCGTGGCAGCAGGGCTAGTCGCGCTGTTTTGGAGCAAGCGCTATTTCGCCAGCACCCGGCGCTGAGACGCCACGGCGTTTTGACGCCGCCATCATCGACCTCGACGGCACCATGGTCGACACAGTGGGTGACTTCGAGCATGCACTCGCCGCCGCCTTCGCCGAGCTCGGCCTGGCCGCACCCAGCCGCGACTTCATCACGCGCACGGTGGGCAAGGGTGGCGAACATCTCATCGCGCAGTCGCTGAAGCATGTGGGTGGTGATCGTGCGTTAGCAAGCGAGGCCTGGCAGCGCTATGAGCGCTGCTACCTGGCGATCAATGGCCAGCATTCGCGGGTTTACGAAGGTGTCGTCGATGGCCTGCGTTGCCTGCGCGGAGCTGGCCTCAAGCTGGCGTGTCTGACGAACAAACCCGGCGCGTTTGCGCGGCCACTTTTGCAGGACAAAGGTCTGGCGCCATGGTTCGAGCATGTCTTCGGCGGCGACGCGTTCGCGCGAAAGAAGCCGCATCCTCTGCCGGTCATCAAGACCTGTGAAGCGTTGGGGGTCGCGCCTGCGCGCGTGCTGGTGATTGGCGACTCAAGCAACGACGCAGCAGCCGCACGCGCGGCCGGCTGCACAGTGCTGCTGGTGGGCTATGGATACAACCACGGCGAGCCGCTCGCCAGCGCTGGCGCCCACGCCATCATCGAGCGCATGGACGGCCGCGCGCTGGCGCCGTTTTTGCACGCCCAGCGCAGCAAGGGCGGCTGATAAACTGCCTACCATGGTCACCACCCGTGCATTCAAAGCGCCACAGACTCCAGGTCTTCAAGACCGGGGAGCCTGGCCTTGGCGTCGCTGGCCGACATGGCTCGCCGCTGCCTGAGCGCAGCCGCAGCGTCTCGCGCGGGGTCGCTCTAAGCGACCCACCCACCACACGGCGCCGCCCATGCGCTGCCCACCACGGCAGTTGCGGCCAAGGGGACCCACAGTGACCACCGAACTTGAATTCAAGAGCCTTGCCGCGCAAGGCTTCAACCGCATCCCGCTCATTGCCGAGGCCTTTGCCGACTTAGAGACGCCGCTGTCGCTGTACCTCAAGCTCGCTGGCGGGCGCAAGCACAGCTTCCTGCTCGAATCGGTGGTGGGTGGCGAGCGCTTTGGGCGTTATTCGTTCATCGGGCTGCCGGCCAAGAACTTGCTGCGCGTGAACCGCTTCGTCACCGAGGTGGTGACTGAGGGCGAAGTGGTCGAGCGCCATGAAGGCAACCCACTCGAATTCATCGCCGCCTACCAGCAGCGCTTCAAGGTTGCGCTGCGTCCGGGGCTGCCGCGGTTCTGCGGCGGCCTCGCGGGCTACTTCGGCTACGACGCTGTGCGCTACATCGAGCCCAAGCTCGCCACCGGCGCGAATGACGGCTGGAAAGACGGCGGTATCGGCACACCCGACATCCTGCTCTTGCAGACCGAAGAGCTGGCGGTGATCGACAACCTCTCGGGGCGCCTATACCTCATCGTCTATGCCGATCCGGCCACACCCGAAGCTTTCTCGCGCGCCAAGCGCCGCCTGAGTGAACTCGGTGACCAGCTGCGCTACAGCGTAACCGCGCCGCCCGTCAAACGCGGTACGTCGTACGCCGTCGAGCGCGAGTTCAGCAAGAGCGACTACTTGGCGGCGGTGGCGCGTGCCAAGGAATACATCGCCGCTGGCGACATGATGCAAGTGCAGATTGGCCAGCGCTTGAAGAAGCGCTACACCGAAAGCCCACTCTCGCTGTACCGCGCACTGCGCTCACTCAACCCGTCGCCGTACATGTACTTCTACGACATGGGCGACTTCCAGATCGTCGGCGCATCACCGGAAATTCTGGTGCGCCAAGAGCACACGAGCGAAGGCGACAAGATCACCATCCGCCCCCTGGCGGGCACACGCCCGCGTGGCGCCACACCCGAGCTGGACAAGGCGCTCGAAGCCGAACTCTCCAGCGACCCCAAAGAGCGCGCCGAGCACCTGATGCTGATCGACCTGGCGCGCAACGACATTGGCCGCATTGCGCGCACCGGCAGCGTCAAGGTCACCGAGGCCTTTGTCGTCGAGCGTTACTCTCACGTCATGCACATCGTTAGCAACGTTGAAGGCTTGCTCAAAGACGGCATGAGCAACCTTGACGTGCTGCGCGCCACCTTTCCCGCCGGCACGCTCACGGGTGCGCCCAAAGTGCGCGCGATGCAGATCATTGACGAGCTTGAGCCCGTGCAGCGCGGCATCTACGGCGGCGCCTGCGGCTACCTGAGTTTTGCCGGCGACATGGACGTGGCCATCGCCATCCGCACCGGCATCATCAAGAACAACACGCTGTACGTGCAGGCCGCCGCCGGCATCGTGGCGGACTCGGTGGCCGAGCTGGAGTGGAAGGAAACCGAAGCCAAGGCGCGCGCGTTGATTCGCGCCGCCGAGTTGGTTGAGGAGGGCTTCTGAGATGCTGCTCATGATCGACAACTACGACAGCTTCACCTTCAACCTGGTGCAGTACTTCGGCGAGCTCGGCGAAGACGTGCACGTGGTGCGCAACGACGAGATCACGGTGGCTGGCATCGCGGCAATGAAGCCCACGCGCTTGGTGCTGTCGCCCGGGCCTTGCTCGCCGGCCGAGGCGGGTGTGTGCGTCGAGGCCATCCAGCACTTCAAAGGCAGGCTGCCCATTCTGGGCGTGTGCCTGGGCCACCAGAGCATTGGCGCCGCACTTGGCGGGCGCATCGTGCGCGCGGCCACGCAGATGCACGGCAAGGCCAGTGTGCTAACGACCGACGGGTTGGGCGTCTACCGTGGCCTGCCGGCGAGCTTCAGCGTTATCCGCTACCACTCGCTGGTGATCGAGCGCGAGACGATGCCGGCCGAGCTGGAGGTGTCGTCGACCAGCGACGACGGCGAGATCATGGGTGTGCGCCACCGCGAGCTGGCTGCCACTGCCACGCCTCTCGAAGGCGTGCAGTTCCACCCCGAGTCCATCCTCAGCGAGCATGGCCACGCGCTGCTGAAAAACTTTCTGGAGATGAGTCGATGATCGATCTGCGCAGCGACACGGTGACGCGCCCCACGCCGGCCATGCGCGCGGCAATGGCCGCGGCCGAGCTTGGTGACGACGTCTACGCCGACGACCCCAGCGTGAATGCCTTGCAAGAGCGCATTGCGTCGATGTTGGGCAAAGAGGCTGCGCTCTTTGTGCCCAGCGGCACGCAGAGTAACTTGTGCGGCTTGATGGCGCATTGCGAGCGCGGTGACGAATACCTGGTGGGCCAAATGGCGCACACCTACCGCATGGAAGGCGGCGGCGCGGCGGTGCTGGGCAGCATCCAGCCGCAGCCCCTGGTGCAGCAGGCTGACGGCAGCATCGCGTTGGCCGACATCGATGCCAACATCAAACCCGACGACGCCCACTTTGCACGCACTCGGCTGCTAGCACTTGAGAACACGGCCGGCGGCATGGTGCTGCCCATGCCCTACATCGAGGCCGCCACGCAGCTGGCGCGCCGTCATGGCCTGCGCACGCACCTGGACGGCGCGCGGCTCTTCAACGCGGCGGTGACGCAGGGCACCGATGTCGCGGCGCAGGCGCGGCGCATCGCCGAACACTTCGACAGCGTGTCGGTGTGCTTCAGCAAAGGCCTGGGTGCGCCGGTGGGTTCGGCGCTCGTGGGCACCAAGGATTTGATCGCCCGCGCGCACCGCATCCGCAAGATGCTCGGCGGGGGCATGCGCCAGGCCGGCATGTTGGCCGCGGCGGCTTTGTATGCGCTAGACCATCACATCGAACGCCTAGCTGACGATCACGCCAACGCGCGACGGCTGGCGGAAGGCTTGCAGGGACTTGATGGCGTGACGGCGCACCTGCCACCGACCAACATCGTGTTCATCGATCTGCGCGCCGACAAGGCCGCCGGCGCGGTGGATCGCTTGCATCACGCCGGCGTCTGGTGCTCGGGCGTGTATCGCTTGCGACTGGTCACGCACCTCGACGTTTCAACGAAGCAAGTTGACCAGGCCATCGACATCTTGCGCCGCACGCTTTAAGGAGCCCTACGTGCCCATCACCAACACCGAAGCGCTGACGCGCGTGATCGACCACCGCGAGATCTTCCACGACGAAATGCTGGCGCTGATGCGCCGCATCATGGGCGGCGAAATGTCGCCGGTGATGATCGCGGCCCTGGCCATGGGGCTGCGCGTGAAGAAGGAATCCATCGGCGAGATTGCGGCCGCCGCGCAGGTCATGCGCGAGTTCGCGACACCGGTGGTGGTGGCTGACCGCACGCACTTGGTCGACATCGTCGGCACCGGCGGCGACAGCTCGCACACCTTCAACATTTCCACCGCGTCGATGTTTGTCGCGGCTGCGGCCGGCGCGCGTGTGGCCAAACACGCCGGGCGCAGTGTCTCGTCAACCTCGGGCTCGGCCGACGTGATGGAAGCGCTTGGGGCGTACATCGCGCTCAACTCCGAGCAGGTGGCGGCGTGCCTGGCCCAGACCGGCATAGGCTTCATGTTTGCGCCCAACCATCACAGCGCCATGAAGCACGCCGCGCCGGTGCGCAAAGAGCTCGGCGTGCGCACCATCTTCAACATCCTGGGGCCGCTAACCAACCCGGCGGGCGCGCCCAATCAACTGCTGGGTGTGTTCCACCCCGACCTTGTAGGCATCATGGTGCGTGTCTTGCAACGGCTGGGCAGCGAACACGTGATGGTGGTTTACGGACTGAACGGCATGGACGAGATTTCGCTCTCGGGCGAGACCATGGTGGGTGAGCTGATCCACGGCGAGGTCAAGGAATACGTGGTGCACCCCAGCGACTTCGGGTTGCCGGTATA
>JANMMH010000698.1:0-1660 GCA_031373055.1 Rubrivivax sp.
GCGATGCCGACGTCGTGGTAGCGCTTCGGAAAGCGCTTCTCGAACTCGACCATGCCCGAGCCCTCGCGCATCGCCGGCGTGATGCCGACGAGGCGCTCGTCGGCCGCGGCCATGTCGCACAGCCAGGTGCCGAAGACCTGCGTGAAGGTCGGCTTGCCCACTGCTGCGGGCTTCTTCAGCCCCTCGGCCGGGTTGAACTTGCCCCGGACCGTGGTAGGCCACCGGGTCGGCCTCGGCCAGCTTGTAGCCGTAGCCCTTCTTGGTGACGACGTGCAGGAACTGCGCGCCCTTCTTGAGGCGCAGGTTTTCCAGCGTCGGGATCAAAGAATCAAGGTCGTGGCCGTCGATGGGGCCGACGTAGTTGAAGCCGAATTCTTCGAAGATGGTGCCTGGCACGACCATGCCTTTGGCGTGCTCTTCGAAGCGGCGCGCGAATTCAAACAGCGGCGTGTTCTTCAACACCGCCTTCGCGCCCTCGCGCGCGGTGGCGTAGAACTGGCCGCTCATCAGGCGCGCCAGGTACTTGTTCAGCGCACCCACGGGCGGGCTGATCGACATGTCGTTGTCGTTGAGCACCACCAGCAAGTCGGCGTGGCCGCTGGCGTGTGGCACGCCGGCGTTGTTCATGGCCTCGAAGGCGATGCCTGCGGTCATGTCACCGTCACCGATGATGGCCACGGCGTGGCGCTCTTCACCCTTGAGCTTGGCCGCCATGGCCATGCCTAAAGCGGCCGATATCGAGGTCGACGAATGCGCCGTGCCGAAGGTGTCGTACTCACTCTCAATGCGGCGCGGAAAGCCACCCAGCCCGCCGAGTTGGCGCAGCGTGCCCATGCGCTCGCGCCGGCCCGTCAGCACCTTGTGCGGATAGGTCTGGTGGCCCACGTCCCATACCAGGCGGTCGTGCGGGGTGTTGAAGACGTAGTGCAGCGCGATGGTGAGCTCCACCGTGCCCAGGTTGCTGGACAAATGGCCACCGGTTTGGCTGACGCTTTGCAGTACGAAGTCGCGCAGTTCGTGGGCCAGCGCGCGCAGCTCCGTGCGCGAGAGGCGGCGCATGTCGGACGGCAGGTTGATGCGGCTCAGCAGCGGGTAGTTGGGCATCTCAGTGTTCGCGATCGACGACCATGTCGGCCAGTTGTTGCAGCTTTTGCGGGGCCGCGAGTTGCGCGCGCGCGAGTGCGGCGAGTGCCTCGCCGTGCAGCGCTTGCGCACGCTCGCGCGAGCGCGCGATGCCCAGCACGGAGACGTAGGTCGGCTTGTTGGCGTGCTGGTCTTTGCCAGCGGTTTTGCCCAGCACGTCCGAGGCTTGTGTGACGTCCAGGATGTCGTCCACCACCTGGAAGGCCAGGCCGATGGCGCTGCCGTAGCCGGCCAGTGCCTGCCACTGCGCCGCGCTGGTGGCGCCACACGCCGCGCCCATCAACACGCTGGCTTGCAAGAGCGCGCCGGTCTTGCGCTCGTGCATGGCTTGCAGCGCGGCTTCATCCAGCTGCAGGCCGATGCTGGCCAGGTCCACCGCCTGGCCGCCGGCCATGCCGGCCGAGCCTGCCGCGCGTGCGAGCAGGCCGCACAGGCGAGCTTGCAGGGCTGCGTCCACGCCCAAGGCGGGTGTCAGCACTTCGAAGGCCAGGGCCTGCATGGCGTCGCCCGCAAGCAT
>JANMMH010000708.1:0-1703 GCA_031373055.1 Rubrivivax sp.
ACGCGCCGCTCTACACCGAGCATGCCGGTCACCGCGTGCACTACATCGACGAAGGCCCGCGTGATGCGACGGTCACGGTGCTGTGCCTGCATGGCAACCCGACGTGGAGCTACTTGTACCGGCACATGATCCCCGTCTTCACGGGCGCGGGTTTGCGTGTGGTGGCCCCTGATCTCATTGGCTTCGGGCGCTCCGACAAGCCTGTTGATGAGGCCACGCACACTTGGGCGCTGCACCGCGCCATGCTGCTGGCCTTCATCGACAAGCTCGATCTGAAGAACGTCATGCTGGTGTGCCAGGACTGGGGTGGGATCTTCGGGTTGACGTTGCCGCAAGAGGGACCTGAGCGCTTCACACGGCTGCTGGTGATGAACACGACGCTCGCGCTGGGTGAGCTGAGCGATGGCTTCAGGCAGTGGCGCAGCTACTCCAACGCCAACCCCGACCTGCCCGTGGGCAAGCTGCTGGCGCGTGGCAAGCGCGACATGACACCAGGCGAGGCTGCGGCCTACGACGCGCCGTTTCCGGACGCCAACTACAAGGCGGCGCTGCGTGCCTTTCCTAACCTGGTACCGGAGGGCACAGGCGCACCCGGTGTGGCCATCAGCCGCGAGGCCGCCGCGTTCTGGAGCCAGCGCTGGACGGGCCAAAGCTTCATGGCCGTCGGCATGCAAGACCCCGTGCTTGGGCCGCCGGTGATGCAGGCGCTGCGCGCATTGATCCGCGGCTGCCCGCCGGCGATGGAAGTGGCCGAGGGCGGCCACTTCGTGCAGGAATGGGGTGCGCCGATTGCACGTGCCGCGTTGGCCTCGTTCGGCCTGGTTGCTCAGCGTTGAAGGTCGACCTCGACACCTTGCGCGGGTTTTTCGCCAAGTCGCCCTTCATGGTCGATCTTGGTGTCGAGCCCGTGGCCGTGGCGCTCGGGCAGGTCAGCACGCTGCTGACTGTCCAGCCCAAACACTGCCAGCACACCGGCGTGGTGCATGCCGGCGTGCTGGCTGCGATGGCCGACCACAGCATGGGCGCGGCCGCGCAGACGCTTGCCGCCGACGGTTTCTGGGTGCTCACCGCTGAGCTCAAGACCAGCATGCTGCGCGGCGCCAAGGGCGAACGCCTGGTCTGCGAAGCGCGCGTGCTTAAGCCCGGCCGTGCCTTGAGCTTCACTGAGGCAGAGGTCTTTGCGGAAACCGCCGGCCAACGCACCTTGGTGATGAAGGCCTCGGCGACCATGGCCCTGGTGGCCGCCTAACATTCAAGTTGACCATGCGCGCCACCCTCGACTTCTTGCTCAATGATTGGCTGGGCGTGGCCTCGCTCCTGCCACGCGCACGCTTTGCCGACCACACTCCCGAAACCTTCGCCTCGGTGCTGGACACCTGCGAGCGCATCGCGCGCGAAAAGTTCGCGCCGTTCAACCGCCTCTCCGACACCGAGGAGCCGCGCTTCGACGGCGAGCGCGTGCTGCTGCCCCAAGCCACACACGATGCACTGGCCGCCTACGCCGCATCGGGCATGCTCGCCGCCGCGCAAAGCTATGACGACGGCGGCATGCAGCTGCCTTGCGTCATCGAGATGGCGGCCAACGCCTTCTTCAGCAAAGCCAGCGTGGCCATGGGCGGCTACGCCATGCTCACCAGCGGCAACGCCAATTTGCTGATGGCGCATGGCACAGCCATGCAACGCCGGGTCTTCGCGCGCCATGA
>JANMMH010000710.1:0-1598 GCA_031373055.1 Rubrivivax sp.
GCCGGCTCGACGGCGCGAGCTTGGCGCTGCATTGCAGCGCACGCCAGACGCTGCGGGCCCGGGTCGATGGCGATCGGCTGCTGCTGCAAATCGCGCAGGCAACGTGGAAGGGTCTGGCGCGCGATTTCCGACGCGCGGTGGGCAGCGCTTGTCCGTAGGTACCCGCCCAGTGCGTCAGCCGCTGGCCACCACCGACAAGCCCTGCCCCGCCAGCGTCAAGCCGACGTCTTCACCCAAGCGCCAGGCGCGCGTGGTGTCGCTTGAGACGACGAAGATCTCGCCGAGCTCGGTGGCCAGCGTCAGCTCTTGCAGGCTGCCCAGGTAAGCCATCTTCACCAGCCGCGCCGCCAGCAGCCCCGGCGCGGCGGGCAGCAACTGCCAGGCTTCGGGGCGCACGGCCACCTTCACCGCGCCGCTGCGCACGGCGCGACGCGGCTTCACGCTCAAGGGCCCGAGCGCCACGCTGCCGTCGTCAAGTGCGACGCCGGGCAAGAGCATGGCCTCGCCCATGAAGCCGGCGACGAACTCGCTGCCGGGTTCTTCGTAAAGCTGGTGCGGCGTGCCGGCCTGCGCGATGAGGCCGCCGTTCATGACGATGATCTGGTCGCTGACGGCGAGCGCTTCGCTTTGGTCGTGGGTGACGTAGGCCACGGTGAGCTTCAAGCGCTGCTGCAAGGCGCGAATCGCTTCGCGCATGCTGCGCCGCAGCCGCGCGTCGAGGTTGGACAAAGGCTCATCGAAGAGCATGACCGAGGGCTCCAAAACTAACGCGCGAGCGACGGCCACACGCTGCTGCTGGCCGCCGGAGAGTTCACTGGGCAGCCGCTCGTCAAAGCCTTGCAGGCCGACGATTTCCATGGTGGCGCGCGCGCGCCGCTGCGCCTCTGCTTTGCCCACACCCGTGACCGTCAGCCCGTAGCTCACGTTACCCATCACGCTCATGTGGGGGAAGAGCGCGTAGCTCTGGAACACCATGCTGACGTTGCGCTCGGCCGCACCGAGTGTGGTGACGTCCTGGCTGTCGATGAAGATCTGGCCTGAGCTGGGGGCATCCAGCCCCGCGATCATGCGCAGTGTGGTGGTCTTGCCGCAACCCGAGGGGCCCAGGATCGTGGTCAGGCTGCCCTTGGGCACCGTCAGGTTGATACCTTTCACGACCAAGGGCGACTTGGCGTCGCCGTAGCGCTTGGTCACGTCGCGAAACTCGATGCCCGTACTCATGGTGTGAGTTCCCTGGCGTGGCGCGGCGGCCGAGCTTGCGCTCACCGACCAAATACTGGATCAAGGCCGTGGCCGCCGACATCAAGACGATGAGCACGGTGCAGTAGGCCAATGCCACGCCGTAGTCGCCATTGCCCACGCGGCCGATGATGTAGGTGGTGGCGAGTTCGTTCTCAGCCGTCACCAGAAAGATCACCGCCGAGACCGTGGTCATGCTGCGCACGAAGCTGTACACGAGTGCGGCCACGAGTGCGGGCTTCAAAAGCGGCAGCACCACACGGCGCAGCGTCGTAGCGGTGCCCGCACGCAGCATGGTGCTGGCTTCGTCCAGACTCTTGTCGAGCTGCTTGAAACTGGCCGTGCCGGCGCGCACACCC
>JANMMH010000714.1:0-5719 GCA_031373055.1 Rubrivivax sp.
CCTTGCCGTGCGCGGCGTTGAACGCCGCTTCGATCAAACGTTAGCGTTGCAGGCCACCGACCTGGACGTTGCTGAGAACGACTTCATCACCATCCTCGGGCCTAGTGGTTGCGGCAAGAGCACGCTCTTGCGCATCATTGCGGGGTTGGACCGGCAAACCGCAGGCGAGGTGCTGCTGGATGGCCGGCGCATCACCGGCCCGGGCGCCGACCGCGGCATGGTCTTCCAGAGCTACACGCTCTTCCCCTGGTTGACGGTGCAAGACAACGTTTGCTTCGGCCTGCGCGAGCGTGGCCTGCCGCGCGCCGAGCAGGTGGCGGTGGCGCAGGGCTACCTGCACAAGGTGGGGCTGAAGGGTTTTGAGAACCACTTCCCCAAGCAGCTCTCGGGCGGCATGCAGCAGCGCACCGCGCTGGCGCGCGCACTGGCCAACAAGCCGCGCATGCTCTTGATGGACGAGCCCTTCGGCGCGCTGGACCATCAAACCCGCGAGCTGATGCAGGAGCTGCTGCTGGGCATCTGGGAGGCCGAGCGCACGACGGTGCTCTTCGTCACGCACGACATCGACGAAGCCGTGTTCATGGGCAGCCGCGTGATGGTGATGAGCGCGCGGCCCGGGCGCATCAAGCTCGACCGTGTGGTGCCCTTGGCGCACCCGCGCCACTACTCGGTGAAGACCACACCAGCCTTCACCGCGCTGAAGGCCGAGCTGACCGAAGCCGTGCGGGTGGAGGTGTTGGCGGCGCAGGCGGCGATGGCCTGAGCCCAGACCTCGCGAAGGCGCCCGGACAAGGCAAGCACAGGAGCGAACTTGGTCGACCTACCAGCGGCGCCCCCCGCGCGCGACACCCACGTCTACAAAGTCGTCGACGGGCACGCGCTCGAGGCTGACGTCATGGGCGCCAGCGCTGGCGCTCACAAACCCTGCGTGGTGTGGATCCACGGTGGCGGCCTCATCTTCGGCTGGCGCAAAACCTCGCCGCGCCCAGCCTACTTGCGCGCGCTTCTCGAACACGACTTCGTGGTCATTTCCATCGACCACCGCCTGGCGCCCGAGACCAAGCTGCCCGGCATCGTGGACGACCTGCATGACGCCTGGCGCTGGGTGCACGAGGTAGGCCCAGCGCGCTTCGGCATTGACCCAGCGCGCGTGGTCTTGGCCGGTGCTTCGGCCGGCGCCTATCTGTCGCTCTTGGGTGGCCACCTGCTGGCGCCACCGCCGCGTGCGCTGGCTTCCTTCTGGGGCTATGGCGACATCACCGCGCCCTGGGAAGCCGAGCCCAGTGCTGACTACCGGCAGATGGAGTTGGTGACGCGCGACGAGGCGTTGGCCTCGCTGAGCGCGCCGCCGGTGCAAGACCCGAAACTCGGCGTCGACCGCTCCTGCTTCTATCTTTACTGCCGTCAGCAAGGTGTCTGGCTGGCCGAAGTCACGGCGCACGACCCGGTCGTTGACGCCGCGTGGTTTGACCGTTATTGCCCGATTCGCATGATTGACACACGCTTCCCGCCCACCGTGCTTGTGCATGGCGAGGAAGACAAGGACGTGCCGCACCAAGAGTCGACTCGATTGGCCGCGAGGCTGGCCGACCTGGCGGTGCGGCACCGCTTCATCTCACTGCCGGGTGTGGGCCATGGCATTGCCGGCGCGCGGCCTGGCGAGCCCGAGGCGACGGAGCTGGCGGTGCTGGAATTCCTGCGCGAGCAGTTGACCGCGCCACGCTGAGAGGTTGAGAGTCTCTCGATCATGCCCGCTCATCACGCCAAAACGCGCCCGCTCGTCGTTCCAAATGCTCGCTGTAGCCCGAGCTACAGCTGCGCTTTGCGCCTAGATCGGACACGTCTTGACGCGCCGCTCGGGCACGCTCGAAAAACTCTCAACCTCTGAGATCTCGGCGCGTTCAAACGGCGTGCGCGTCAACGTCGCGTTTGGCCCGACAGAAATGGCCTGTCGCGAGGGCGCTCATCCACTGATCGCTGGCAGACCCGCGCAGATACAACTCTGCGCACATGTCCAAGCTGCCGCGCTTCCATCGCCAGGCCTGGGCCAGCGCTGGGCGCGCGCTCTTGTTCGGCCTGGTGCTGGCCGCAGCGCTGTCCACCCTTGCTGGAGGCGGTGTGCTGCATGGTGCGCCGGCGGATCTGAGTGAGCGCAGCGCGGCGCCGTCTCTGCCATCCCATCACGCTCAGTCTGCTGACCGCGTGGTGTCTGGCGTGGAGGCGGGCATGGCGGCAGACGTGTTGGCACGAGGTGCAATACCAAGCATCGCGGCGAGGGCAGTTGCAGGAGCGCAGGATCCGCCTCCTTACGCACCAGGTGGCGATGACGTGATGCAGTGGGACGAGCCTGTGCGCAGCCGCGACGTCGCGGCATCGAGGGTGCCGGGTACCGCGGGGCACGTCACATTGGCCACAGCGTGGACCCACGCAGCGGCGCCGTCGGGCCGTGGTGCGCCGAGCTTGATGCTCTGGCTTGACCGACCGCGTGCCGCTGTGGGCGAGCCCGTTGTGCTGCACCTGGTGACGCTGGGCGACGCGCAGTGCCAGGGCCTGGGTTTGCTCAGTGGCTTGCAGCCTGTGGCGGGGCGCATCGTTGTGCGCGCTGCTAGCGCAGGCCGCCACCAGCTGGCGGTGCGCTGCGTGGGCGCGGGGGGCAGCGTCGAGCGCAGCGTGGTTCTTGTCGTGCCGCTGCCGGTGCTGGCCACCTCGCAGCTCAATCGCGTGATGACCGATCCGGCCCGTGCGGACAGCGCCACCTTGCCCACGCCCGGCCAGCTCAGCCAGCTTGGCTTGAGCGTCGACAGCGTGCATACGCACGGCGACTTTTTTCAGGAGGGCCGCCATGCCCTCCTGCTGGCCACGGTGGCCGCCAACGGGGCGACCAGCCTGCACTTTCTGGCGCGCGACGAGCAGGGGACGTGGCGCGATCGCAGCAGCGAATTGCTGGGCGACGATGAACGCCTGGGTTGCCGTGGGCAGGCTCAAGCCATCACCGCTGATTTCAACCAGGACGGCAAGCCCGATGTGTTCTTGGCTTGTCATGTGCCGGCCGCCAGCTCAGGCCTGCTCGCCGCACCGTGCTGCCAACAGATCGTGCTCTTGAGCCAGCCCGATGGGCGCTATCGCAGGGCGGAGACGGCGTACGCCGTGTGGGCCGCGCAGATCGAAGCTGCGGACATCGACGGCAACGGCGGCATCGACATCCTGGCGTTCGACGCCAACCACACGCCCGAACGACCGCAGCTGCCTAGGCCCCTGCTGCTAGGCCGCGGTGACGGCAGCTTCGCGGCTGCCGGCTCGGCGCGCCCCGGGCTGCCCGCTCAGGGCCGTTGGTAGTCGGTCACCGACTCCCAGGCTACGCCCTGCAAGAAGCGCGCGGTGGCCTCGTCCAGGCCGGCCGTGTAGGGCAGGCCCACGGGTGAGGTCTTGTACAGCGCGGCGTACACCGTCACCGCCGACAAATAGGTGCCCGCCATGCTGGGGTGGCGCTTGTCCGACGCGTATAGGTTGAGCTGCGGGCGTTGGCCCACCGAGCGCGCGAAGGCCAGGCCCACGGGAATGACCAGCGCGTTGTTGGCATTGCCCGCCTGGGTGTAGGCCTCGGCCAGCTGGGCCGTCATCTCTGGCGCATCGGCATAAGCCCAGGACATGAACAGCACCGGCTTGGCGCCATGCTTGCGCACGGTGTCGCTGTGCTTCTTGGCGAACTCGCGGAACTGCGGTGCAAACGTCGGGTGCACGGGGCCCTGGCTGCAGTCCATCATGATGGCGACGTCGAACAAGCGCTCGAACTTGTTCATCACGATGCGGTTGTCGGGGGTGAACGAGTACGAACTCAGCGCGTCGGGTCGAAAGCACGACTCCACGTCATGCCAGCCAAAGCCCGAAGCGCTGATCGTTGCCGACACCATGCGCAGCGAGCGGCGCGGCGTCGCCGACGCCAAGAGCTGCCCCAGGTGCCCGTGCAAGCTGTTGTTGTAGTAGAAAAAGCTGTTGCCGATGAAGAGCGCCGAGCTCAGGTTGTCAACGCCAACATCGCGCACGGCAGGTTTGGTCTGCGCGATGGCGTGACCGGCCAGGCCGGCGAGCAACGCGGCCGCGCCGATCAGCGCACGCAAGGGCTTGGACAAAGTGGTCGGGAACATCGGGCGTCTCCTCACGCTGGATTGGACGGGCGCGCATGCGCCGGTGCAGCAGCCAATTCTCGCGTCAGGCCACAGCGTGGGCGGCCCCGCAACCACGGGGTGAACCCCGGGCTTGCGTGGCCCCTTCATAAGTGCTTGTGCCCGCGACAGCTGCGTGCAAGGCGAGGCATGCAGGGGCAGGCAGCGCGTGTCGCCGCAGGGCCGGCACGGCCAAGGCCAGCGCCTCAGCGCTTGCGCGCCAGCGCCAAGCCGTCACCCACCGTCAGCAGGCTATGGTCCACGCGCTCGTCACGCAGCAGCTTGTCGTTCAAGGCTTGCAGTGCCGCAATTTCCTCGGTGGTGGACGGCCGCGCCACGGCGCCGTTCCACGGCATGTTGTCCAGGGCGATCAGGCCACCAGGGCGTACCAGCGTGAGGCAACGCTAGTCGTAGTCATCGTCGTTGGCTTTGTCGGCGTCAATTCATTGCCTCCCAAGGCGATAGATGCGCGACTCACCGTAGCCTTTGGCCAATGCCAATTTGCCTGCGTACTCGAAAGTGAACGCGGTTTCCGCAGCAGCCACCAAGGTTGCTGCAAATGCTTCACTGACATAGACCATGCCGGGCGGAGTGATCGGCTCGATACGTGCGGCCCTGGTGACGCTGGAGCCGAAATAGTTGTCGCGGCCGATGATTGGGTCGAAACCACAGAACACCGGCCCGGCGTGCAATGCAATTCGGATTTGGCTGCTATCTGCCAGGCCTGCCGATGTCCAGTCGACTTGCAGCATGCGAGCAAGCAGACTGAGCGCAAATTCACCGGCATCATGTGCCTCGGCAAACACGACGTAGAGCCCGTCGCCCCATGTGTTCGCTTCCAGTGGCTTGATGGGGCTCGCCTCCATCTGCGCGGCAATAACGTCGAGGAAGCGCGCATGAAAGAGCGGCGCGAACGCGTCATGCAGGCGGCCGAACCCGGCGAAGTCGGCAAACAACAGCGTCTTCAGTGTGCGACGCGGACGGGCAAGGGCTACTTCGGGCCGAGCCTCGCGCGGTTGCGGCGGGTCTTCGAGCGGAGCAAGTGCCTTCGCCTGGGGAGCGACCGCGCCATGCGATGCCGCCGCAAGCCGAATCGCTTCGAGCTCAATCACGATCGGCGTGCTGTGATGCAACCGCCAGCGCTCGAAACTTTGCCGCGCGCCGCCGGGCCCGCCTTCGGCGCGGCTGTCCAACACACACAGCATCGTGGCGTGCGTCTCCAATTGCGAGGCTCGCAGCAACGCCAGGCCCTCGATCAATTGCGCCGCGTGGTCGAAGAGCACGTCGTCGTCGAGGTAACTCTCCTCGGTGGCCATGAAGACGTGATCGGCGCGTTGCATCGCGCGCTCGAAGCGTTCGGCCCAGTTCGCCCCTCCGATCTCGACGCTGGTGCGCACAAAGTCCTGGCGGTCGAAAGGCAACACGACATTGACTTCGGCCCCGGCGTCCAAGGCCGCTTCAATGAACAGCAGGTCGGCGCCGCAAGCCGCCGAGGTGTAGACCACCGGTCGATGCATGCGCGAAAGTTGCTCGGCGATAGCTGCTGCAACTGCCGG
>JANMMH010000725.1:0-1908 GCA_031373055.1 Rubrivivax sp.
AGCTGGAGCCAGCTCTACCCGCCGTTTGCGCACGCTGCCTGGCACGGCGTGACGCCCACCGACCTGGTCTTCCCGTTCTTTCTCTTCGCCGTGGGCAACGCGCTGGCCTTCACCATGCCAGCCTTGCGCGAAGCGAGCGCCGCCGAGTTCTGGGCCAAGGTGGCCAAGAGAACGCTGCTGATCTTTGCCATCGGCCTCTTCCTCAACTGGAGCCCCTTCGTGCGCTGGGACGCTGCGGGCGAGCTCGTGGCGCGGCCGTTTGAGACGCTGCGCCTGATGGGCGTGTTGCAGCGCATTGCCCTGTGCTGGGGCGCGGCGGCCGTGATCATCTGGATGTGGGGCGAGCGCGGCGCGTGGTGGGCGGCAACCGCGTTGCTGCTGGGTTTTTGGTGGGCCTGCGTGGCGCTGGGCAGCCCTGGCGATCCGTATGCGCTGGAAGGCTTCTTCGGCACGGCGATCGACCGCAGCCTGCTTGGCCCCGCGCACATGTACAAAGGCGAGGGCGTGCCCTTCGACCCCGAAGGCCTGGTCAGCACCGTGCCGGCCGTGGCGCAGGTGCTGCTGGGGTATCTGGCCGGCGCCTGGGTGCGTCGCAACAGGCCCGATCCCCAGCTGGTCGTGCAACTGTTTGTCAGCGCCTGTGCAGCGTTAGCGCTGGCCTATCTGTGGCAGCTGGTGATGCCACTGAACAAGAAGCTGTGGACCAGCAGCTATGTGCTGCACACCACGGGGCTGGCCTTGATGCTGCTGGCGCTGCTGATCGTGGCCATCGACCTGCGCGGCCTGCGTGATGGCCAACTTAAACGCCCGGCCTGGGTGGGGTTCTTCGAGGTCTTCGGCAAGAACGCGCTCTTCGTCTTTGTGCTCAGCGGCTTCGTGCCACGTGTGCTGGGCCTCATGCGCTGGGGCGACGGCGTGGACGCGGCGGGCCTGCCCAAGTTCATGTCGCCGCTGCCCTGGGTGTACCGCACGGTCTTCGAGCCTTTGTCGATGCTGGGCGGCGGCGACTTGCGCGTAGGTTCCTTGTGTTTCGCGGTGGCCAATCTAAGCGTGTACTGGCTTCTCGCGCGCTGGCTGGACAGCCGGCATATCTACATTCGGGTTTAACTCCGTCCCCCTGCCAGGGGGAGGGAGCAAGACGCGCTCAGGGGCAGACCAGCGTCGCCCCCGCCAGCACGCCGACCTGCTTCAAGGTCACCGGCCCCAGCACCGCACGGCCGCTAGCGTCGCGCAGCGTCACCGTCAGATCGCCCGGGTTACCGCTGGGCGCAGGCTGCACCGACAAGGCCGAAATCACCGGCGCCATGCTGTTCACGCTGTAGCTGCCGAAGAAGCGCGCGTCGTTGGTGGCGGTGATGCCCCAGTCGCCCGTGAAGCGCAAGTTGCGGCAGCGATCTTCGAGCTCAACACTGTTGGCCTGAATAGCGACCGAGAGGCTGCCGCCTTGGGCGACGTTGCTGAAGTTGACCATGCTGGGTACCTCGATGCCGGGGTTGCTGGCGGGGCTGCCGATGACGGGGCCACAGCCCAGCGCGCCGGCAAGGCCCGATGTACACACACTGGCCGTGGTGGCGCCGAACACCGCGAACGCGGCACCGGTTTCGCCCGTGCCCGTGCCCCCCGAGCCGGGGCCACAGGCCGCGAGCCAGGCTGTCAGAGCCAGAGCGAGGTTGGTGCGATGAAGCAGCTTCACGGTCAGGACTCCCTGTCACTGAAAAAGTAGACGCCAAAGCGGGCGCGATGGTTCCTCGCTTGCGGCGTGGCGTCAGCCGCATCGGCATCGAAGCGTGTCTGCGCCTTCGCCATCACCGTCTTGAAGGCCTGTTTCCACGCCAGCACGGCGGCCTCTTGCAACTGTGCGGCAGACGCTTGCGTGATCTCGTCGACAAACACCGACTGCTCCAAGAA
>JANMMH010000737.1:0-2941 GCA_031373055.1 Rubrivivax sp.
CGGCCCGATCGGTACTTTCATCGTTAGCAACGCAGCTTCCACGCCGCTTACCGCGCCGAGCACCATCGCCGCGTTCAAGTCACCCAGGTGGCCGATGCGGAAGGCGCGGCCCGTCAGCGGGCCCAGGCCACCGGCGATGGAAACCTGGAAGCGTTCACGCGCCAAGGTGCGCAGCGCTTCGGGGTCGGTGCCGGGCGCCACCGCGATCGCCGTCACCGAGCTTGAGCGCGCATAGGGCCATTTGCAGAAGAAGGACAGCACGCCGCCTTCGCTCCAACCCTGCACCGCCGCGTGCACGGCGCCGGCCAGCTCCAGATGGCGCGCGTAGACGTTTTCCAAACCTTCTTCTTCCAGCAAGCGCAGCGATGCCTGCATGCCATAGAGCAGCTGCAGCGGCGGCGTGCCACAAAA
Organism: Rubrivivax sp.; assembly: GCA_031373055.1. Lineage (GTDB taxonomy): Bacteria > Pseudomonadota > Gammaproteobacteria > Burkholderiales > Burkholderiaceae_C > Rubrivivax. The sequence continues at coordinate 412 of JANMMH010000737.1, forward strand.
CTTCTGGTAGCTGTACTTGCCGTCGCGCAGCTTCCAGTCCCAGTAATAGCGGGGCGCGGGGTTCTTGGCAGACACCTCCATTGCTTGTTGATTTACCAGCACGAAGCCAATGCCAGGCGGCAGCATCAAGCCTTTTTGTGAGGCACCCACGAGCACGTCGATGCGCTGCGCATCCATCGCCAGCGGTGCAGCGCCCAGCGAGGCGACGGCGTCAACGACAAAGAGCGCCGGGTGGCCAGCGTCGTCGATGGCTTTGCGCAGCGCGTCGATGTCGCTGGTGACGCCGCTGGCGGTGTCGGTGTGCACCGCGAAGACGGCCACGATCTCATCCAGCGCATCGGCGCGCAGCACCTGCTCCACCGCCACGGCGTCGATCGGCTCGCCTTCGCGCCAGGGCGTGCGCACCACCCGGCGGCCCAGCGCCTCGACCTGGATCGCCCATTGGTCCGAAAAGTGGCCGGTGCCGGGGATCAACACCAGGCTGTCGGGCGGCAGCAGGTTTTCGATCGTCACTTCCCAGGCGCCATGGCCATTGGTGGCGTAAAGAAACACACCCGCCTCGGCCGTGCCGGCTAGCCACCGCAGGCCGCGTTCGCAGGCGTCAACACAGGCCATCACGCGCGGGTCGGCCAGGTCCATGGGCTGACGATGCATGGCGTCGAGCACCTCGTCAGGCACATGCGTGGGGCCGGGGGAATGCAGCAGGCGGCGACCGGGGATGCGGGTGGGGTTCATGGTGTTGGGGTGGGCGTGGTGAGGCGATGTTAGGCGCAGCGCCACACGGCTACGATGGCGCCATGAAGATCGACACCCTGACCCAACTGCGCGCGCTCTACGCGCTGCCCACCGGGCGCGCCGTGATGAAGCAGATCGACCAGCTCGACGTGCATTGCCGCAACTTCATAGGGCTGTCGCCCTTTGTCGTCGTCGCCAGCGGCAGTGGTGCCGCGATGGATGCATCACCACGCGGCGGCGCGCCAGGCTTCATCAAGACGCCCGACGCGCACACGCTCTTGATCCCCGACGCGCCTGGCAACAACCGGCTTGACACGCTGGAGAACATCGTCGCGCACGGCCATGTCGGCCTCATCTTCATGATTCCCGGCGTTGACGAGACGCTGCGAGTCAATGGATCTGCGGTGTTGGTCAACGACGACGCGCTGCTCGACCTGTGCGCCAGCGAACGCCGACGGCCGCAGCTGGTAATTCAGGTGACGGTGGTTGCGGCCTACCTGCACTGCGCCAAGGCCTTTATGCGCTCGCGCTTGTGGCATGCCGACGCGCAGCGCGAGCGCAGCTGCTTGCCATCCGCTGGCGAGATGCTCAGTGACCAAACGGGGGTTCGCACGGAACCCGAAACGCCAGAGGCGATGCGGGCGCGTTACGCGCCGAATTTGTAGGGCGGCGCGGCGCTGCCCAGTGGCGCCTCACAGGCTCTTGGCCACCACGTAGTTGTCGACCGCCTCGCCGTCCATCACAAAGGTGGTCAAGCCGAGATTGACGTAGCCATGGCGCGCGTAGAACGCCAGCGCGCGCTCGTTGTGCACCCAGGGCGACAACCACAGCACGGTGCTCCCCGCCTGCGCCGCCGCAGCCTCGACGTGTCGCAGCAGCGCGCTGCCCACACCGGCACGCGTGAAGGGCTCTTGCACGTAGAGCCGGTCAAGCTCGGCGGGACGTTCGTTCTGGACCAGCACGTGCGGGGTGCCCAGCGTCCACTGGGCGAAGCCGATGAGGTGCCCTGCCCGCTCGGCGACCCACAGCGCTGTGTTCGGCGCCTTGATCAGCGCGTGCATCGCCTCGGTGGAGAAGGCGCGTTGCGCTTCCCGGGCGATGGCTTGGCGAATGCCCTGCTTGGCGTAGGTGTCGAGGAACACCTGTGTGGCGAGCACGCCCAGGCACAAGGCGTCGTCGATCTCGGCTGCGCGCAGCTTGAACCTTAGCGTCACGCGGCCACCAAGGTGCTGGCGCGGTAGGCGTCGGGGCGCACCAGCACAGCGGCGGCGGCTGTGGGGCTCACGCCAAGATGCGCGGCAAGTTGGCCACGGGGGTCGCGGATATCGACGCCGACGTGCACCACTCGCACCGTGTCGCCTGCGGGCGCGTGCTCGACGCCGCCGAAACAAAAGCACAGCGCCTGGTCACCCGCCTCGCGCAAGAGTTGCATCAGCGTCGTGGTGCGACCGTCGGCGCGTTGCAGCGCCAAGTTCTGCACCGTCACACCACCCTCAGGCAATGCCTTCGAGGGCGGGTAGGCGTTGGCCACCGACATGCGCCCGGCGTTCACCAGCGTGCGCGCGAAGGCATTGCGCCGCGCCAGGCTGACGACGGCGCGGCGCAGGCGGTGCTCAGCGGGCGAGCGCGGCGCCAGAAAGCGCGTGGTGCGCCGCGTCACGGCCAGGTTCTCGGCGGCGGCCGGGTGGCGTTCGTCCTGGTAGCTGTCGAGCAAGTCGTCGCCCGCCCAGCCCTTCACCACCCAGGCCAATTTCCAGCCCAGGTTGTTGGCGTCCTGGATGCCGGTGTTGCCACC
>JANMMH010000752.1:0-1644 GCA_031373055.1 Rubrivivax sp.
GATGCCGCCTTCGCCGCCAAAGAAGCCGGGGAACATCAGCGACATGGCCCACACCAGTTCACCTACGCCCAGCGTGATCATGGCAAACGGCGTGCCCGCCTTTTTTGTCGTGACATAGCCCAGCAGCACCGCGAAGACCATACCGAAAAAGCCCGACACCAAGGGAATCAAGCTAACAGGCAACGCGAGCTGACCCTTGCTCACCATATTGAGCGTATGAATGGCGAAGAAGGAGCCCAGCCCTGAGTACACGGCATGGCCGAAGCTGAGCATGCCGCCGTGGCCCAGCAGCATGTTGAAGGCCAGGCAGGCAATGATGGCAATGCCCATTTGCGTGAGCATGGTCAGCGCCAGGCTGCTGGTCCAGATCAGCGGTGCCACGATGAGCAGCAGCGCGTAGAAGCCCCAGATCACCCAGCGGCCAACGTTGTAGGGCTTGAAGTGGTAGTGCGGCCGGACTTCGTGAACTTGCGCCATCGTCAACCTTCTCGCGTCCCCAAAAGACCTTTGGGCCGGAAGATCAGGATCAGCACCAAGAGCAGGAAAGGCAGGATCGCTGCCACCTGCGACATCTTCACACTCCACACGGCATAGCCAAAGGTGTCGGGTGTGACGCTAACGCTGAGCCATTTCAGGCCGTCGGCAATGGAGCTGTCGCTGCCCACGGCGAAGGACTCGATCACGCCCAGCAGCACCGAGGCGATGAACGCGCCCGCCAGGGAGCCCATGCCGCCGATGACGATGACGGCAAAGACGACCGCGCCCACCGCGAGTGCCATCGAAGGCTCGGTCACGCGCAATGCGCCGCCGATGACACCCGCCAGGGCGGCCAGCGCCGTACCACCGCCAAAGACCAGCATCAGCACACGCGGCACGTTGTGACCCAGTGACTCGACCATGTCGGGGTGGGTCAGCGAGCCCTGAATCACGAGGCCGATGCGTGTGCGTGTCAGCAGCAGCCACACCGCCACCAGCATCAAGATGGCCACGGCCATGCCAAAGGCGCGGAAGGCCGGGAAGGTGGTGCACACAGCGCCGGCGGTGGTCTTGCACAGAGCGGGCGCTTCACCCCAGTTCATCGACAAAGACTGCGGCACTTCAACGATGGTGAAGAGCGCACCGCGCAGCGACTCGGGCGGCAAAAAATTCAAAGCCTGGCGGCCCCAGATGATGCCGACCAATTCGAGAATGATGTAGGACAAGCCAAAGGTGATGAGCAGCTCGGGCACATGGCCGAACTTGTGCACGCGTCGCAGCGCAAAGCGCTCGAAGAGCGCACCCATGGCGCCCACGATGGGCGGCGCGAGCAGGATCGCCCACCAAAAGCCCACCACCTGGGTGACTGAGAAGGCGACGTACGCGCCCACCATGTAGAAGCTGGCGTGCGCAAAGTTCAGCACGCCCATCATGCTGAAGATCAGCGTCAGGCCCGAAGCCAGCATGAATAGCAGCAGCCCGGTCGACAGACCGTTCAGCAGCGAGATCAGGAAGTAGGAAACGTCCATCGAGGGCGCCACTGCGGCTCAGCGTAAGCCGCAGTGGCAAGCGCTCAAAACGTCATCAGCCGGGACGTTTCATTTGGCACGACGTGGGCGTGCTGGCCACGTACGCCGGCAGCGCGCGAACTTCCTGGAAGTTGAAGCC
>JANMMH010000764.1:0-2142 GCA_031373055.1 Rubrivivax sp.
TGGTGTCTTCACTCTGGTTCGATAGCCCGGTGGTGTTGCCGCCCGGCTGTGCCAGGCTCGCTACCAGGCCGGTGCCGACCGGATCGTTCACAGTGAACATCACGATCGGTACCGTGCGGGTCGCCAGTTGCGCGGCGCGCGTAGCCGCATTGCTGTTCGTCATGATCACCACCGGGGCACGCTGCAGCAGATCCTTGACGAGCGCGGGAAAGCGCTGGTTGTCGCCTTGCGCATAGCTCACGTCGACTACGTAGTGTGGGCCTTCGATGAGGCCGTTGTCACGCATGCCCTGCGTGAAGGCGGCAAGCCGGGTCGCGCTCGTCGTCGCGCTCGTCGCCAAGAGGATACCAATGCGAACCGGTGGCGCGCTGACCTGGGCATGCGCTTCGCTGTCGCCGATGAGTGCGCCGGCAATGAAGGCGGCGAAACTGCCCGCACCGAGGACGACGAGTGATCGGCGGCGTTGATTCATGGGATGTTTCATTCGATCTGGACAGTGCCAAGTTTTCCGCTTGAGGGCACGAAGCCCAGCGAAGCCAAGGTGGAATCAGTCTATCCTTGAACGCCCGCTATGTGGAGCGTTGCTGTCGTATGTACCGGAGCGGCGAAAGTCGGGACCCAGTCTGAAGCGGCCATCCTTGCGACCAGCGGTCCGACTGCAATGCGTTTGAAACCGATGGGCAGGCTGGCGGCATCGGTGGCTCGTCGTCAAGGGCGGCTACACCGCCGTCGACTCCTCACCACCGGCCATCATGTTTATCGCTTCACCAGCCAAGATGATGGGTGCGCCCCACTCAACCATCCCCACCGCTGGCCGCAAGGCCGGGCCCGGGCGGGCGCGGCGGTGAGTTTGCGATGCCGAGCAGCACAGGCCCTGGGGTCGGCGCGTGTACGCACGCGTTTCGTCATCCCACCTCAGGGCCGCGCAGCGCAGGGGACCCCGGCCGCAGGGCGGGGCGAGCAATCCGAACCGCTGCGCCCGCCTGGGCCCGGCCTTGCTCGTGCAGGCCGTCGGGTGCCCTGTGCAACGCCGCGGACTCCGCCCAAACCGGCGACGCCACGCTGCCCAGCGCCTGCGTGAGTGCCACGCACCCCTTGCGCAGCGCTTGTCTCTCGTCCCGAACGGTCACCGCAGACCGAGGACCCCCGCCTGCGAGAATGAATGCGAGCTTGTTCATCGAACCTTCCGCACCTTTTATCCATCCCCCGAGTCTCAACATCTTGGCCCTTGAAATCGCCCCTGCGCCCGTCGAACGCTTCTTCGCGCGTTTGACCGAACACCTGGCGCAGCACAGCCTGGAGCGCGTGGTGCTGGCCAAGTACGAAGGGCCGCAGGCCGACCTGGTGCGCGTCACCGTTCGCCCGCTCTTGCTACGCGGCGAGCCGCACTTGAGCTTTGTCTACAGCCACCGCACGCGCGACATCACGCGCAATCAACCCATCAACGAGGCCACCGCAACCTTGCGCGAGCTGATCGCGTCGGGCTTTCGCCACGCCCACCTGCTGGCCGCAGGCGAAGACCTTGAGCTGCGCATCAGCAAGAAGGGCAGGGCCAGCCTGCACCAGCAGGCCAACACACGCGACGCCGGCGCGCCGCACGGGCATGACCGCGAGAAGCAGCGCCACATGCCGCTCGACACGCCTTTCCTTGCCGCGCTCGGCGTCACTACGGCCAGCGGCGAGCTGGTGCCGGCGATGGCGCGCAAGTGGAAGCAGATCAACAAGTTCGTCGAGGTCTTGGACCACGCGCTGCAAGCCTCATCGCTCAAGGCACAGGGCCGGATTCGTGTCGCCGACTTTGGCAGCGGCAAGGGCTATCTGACCTTCGCGGTGCACCACCACCTGCGCCACACGCTCGGGCGCGAGGCACAGATCACCGGCGTCGAGCTGCGGCCCGAGTTGGTGGGCCTGTGCAACAAGGCCGCAGAGGGCTTGAGCCTGGCCGGCCTGCACTTCGAGCAGGGCGATGTGCGCGAGCGCGCCGCGCAGCCGCTGGACATCATGATCGCGCTGCATGCCTGCGACACCGCCACCGACCATGCCATCCACCTCGGCATCCGCTCGGGCGCGTCGCTGATCATTTGCTCACCCTGCTGCCACAAACAAGTGCGTCCGCAGATGAAGGTGCCGGCGATGCTGGCG
>JANMMH010000802.1:0-8803 GCA_031373055.1 Rubrivivax sp.
GCGCGGTTGCCACTTCATCAGCCTCTTTTCGACCCGGCCCACGGCGGCGTCGAGCACCAGTGCAAAGGCTGTTAGCACCAGGATGCCGGCCATCACCGTGTTGATGTCGAAGCTGCCTTCGGCCTGCAAGATGAGGTAGCCCACGCCCTGGCTGGAGCCGAGGTATTCGCCCACCACCGCGCCCACGAAGGCCAGGCCCACACTGGTGTGCAGGCTGGAAAAAACCCAGCTTGTGGCGCTGGGCAGGTACACGTGTCGCAGCAACTGGCGCGGGCTGGCACCGAGCATGCGCGCATTGGCCAGCACCACGGGGCTGACCTCTTTCACGCCCTGGTAGACGTTGAAGAAGACGATGAAAAACACCAGCGTCACGCCGAGTGCGACCTTGCTGGCGATGCCCAGACCAAACCACACCGCGAAGATGGGCGCCAGGATGATGCGCGGCATCGAGTTCAGCGCCTTGATGTAGGGCTCGAGCACGGCGCTGGCCAGTGGCGAGAGCGCCAGCCACAGCCCGCACACGAGGCCCAGCACGGACCCGAGGCCGAAGGCCAGCAGCGTCTCGATCAGCGTGACGGCCAAGTGCTGGTAGATGTTGGCTTCGACTACAAACCAGTTCCACACGCGGCCAAACACCTTGATCGGCTCGCCAAAGAAAAACGCTGCCTGGCGGTCGTTGTCGAACATGAACACCGGCAGCAGGCCGGGGGTCGTCATGGCATGCCAGAAGGCGAAGATGGCCACCAGCAGGCTGACTTGGTAGAGGCGCAGGTACTTCATGATTCAAGCCACCGCCTTGACCTGCAACTGCTGCGCGTAGCCCTTGAGCACCTCGTCGCGCAACACCGCCCAGATGGCGCGGTGCAGCTCGATGAAACGCGGCGTGGTTTTGATCTCGGCCACGTCACGCGGGCGCTCGATGTCGATCGTGAATTCGCCGATCGGCCGCGCCGCCGGCCCGGCCGAGAGCACGATCACGCGGTCGCTCATGGCAATGGCTTCGTCCAGGTCGTGCGTGATGAAGAGCACCGCCTTTTTCTTCGACGCCCACAGCTCGAGCACTTCGTTTTCCATGAGCTGGCGCGTCTGGATGTCGAGCGCTGAAAAGGGCTCGTCCATCAAGATGATGTCGGGGTCAAGCGCCAGCGTCTGCGCCAGCGACGTGCGCTTACGCATGCCGCCCGAGAGCTGGTGCGGGTAGCGGTCGCCAAAGCCGCCCAGGCCCACGCGGCGCAGCCAGTCTTCGGCCTGCGCTTGCGCGTCGGCCACGCCCCGAAACTCAAGCCCGGCCGCGACGTTGGCGAGCGCCGTGCGCCAGGGCATCAAGCTCTCGCTTTGGAACATGTAGCCAGCGCGTTGGTTGATCCCCCGCAGGGCCTGGCCAAACACGCTAACGCTGCCGGTGCTGGGAGCCAGCAATCCGGCGGCAACGTTCAAGAGCGTGCTCTTGCCGCAGCCGGTGGGTCCTACCACCGAGACGAATTCGCCCGCGCCCACGGCCAGCGACACACCCTGCACGGCCGTGTAGCGCTGGCCGGGCGCGTCGCGGCTGATGAAGGTACAGCTGATGTCGCGCAGGTCCAGGGCAGGTGGGTGGCTCATGCTTGCTTGGCTCGGTATTCCACGCCGGGCACGGCGGCGAAGTGCGCGTCGCAGCTCACCAGCGTGGCTTGGTGGCGCAGTGCCGATGCGTAGATCAAGGCGTCGGCCGCTGCCAGCCCGTATTGGTGTGCCAGCGCAGCAGCGTGAAGGGCCGTGGATTCGTCGAGTGCGACGACATGCGCGTTGCGTGTGGCGGCAATGATGCGGTCGGCCTCATCTTCGCCGAGTTCGCGCAAGGCCCAGCGCCGCAGTTCGTATTGCACCAGCGTGGGCACCAACAAGCGTTGTGGCTCGTCGAAGAGCTTTTTATAGCGGCGGCCGGTGGGTGTATCGGCCAAGACCTCGACCCAGACGCAGGTGTCGGCCAACTTCATTTCGACGGGCGTGGCGCCTTGGCTTTGCCCAAGCGCGGGAGCGGGCGTTCCTGTCGATCGCGCAAGTCCGCTGTGTTGGCGCCGCGGGCCAAGCCCACCAAACTGGACAGCATCGGCTGCGGAACCAGGCGCATGCCCGTGCCGGTGTTGATGAACGCCAGCTTCTGGCCCGGCACCAGCCCCAGGGCATCACGCACATCTTTGGGCACCGAGATCTGGAACTTGGACGACAAGGTGGCGCTGCTCATGTTCTTACCTTTTGTGTATCGATGGCCGCAGTGTAGGTCGCTGCGACCACGCTCACAAGCCAGCGATTTCACCCGCGATGTCGCGGCTCAAGACTTCGCGAGCTTGAGCAAGGCCTTCTTCACAAAGTCGTTGGTCACCACCGCGCCCAAATCCAGTTTGGCCTTGGCGATGTCGGCGTCGATGCTGGCCAGCGCGCGAAAGGCGGTGTCGGCCCCTTGCGCGGGGAACAGGCCATCGGCCGAGAGCGCGCCTTTGGCGGCCAGGAAGGCGTCGATGTAGACCGCGCGGTCGCCCAGCAAGTAGCTCTCGGGCACGGCCTTGATGATGTCGCCGGGGCCAGCGGCCTGAATCCACTTGTTGGCGCGCACGATGGCGTTCGTCAGTGCTTGTGTGGTGTTGGGATTTTTGTCGATGAAGGCCTGCGGCGCATAGAGGCAGCCGGCCGGCATGGGGCCACCGAAGACCTTTTCGGCCTCGGCCACGATGCGTGTGTCGGAAATGATCTTCAAGTCACCACCGCGCTGCAAGAGCGTGATGACGGGGTCGAGGTTGCTGATGGCGTCGATCTGGCCCGAGCGCATGGCCGCCACCGCGCCTTGCGCGGCGCCCACGCCGATGATCGACACATCACTGGGCTTCAAGCCCGCCTTGGCCAGGATGAAGTTGACCATCACGTTGGTCGACGAGCCCGGCGCGGTGACGCCGATCTTCTTGCCCTTCAAGTCGGCCACGACCTTGTAATTCGGCATCGTCTTGGGGTTCACGCCGAGCACGATTTGCGGCGCGCGCCCTTGCAGCACAAACGCGCGCAGACGCTGGCCTTTGTGCTGCATGTTGACGGTGTGCTCGAAGGCACCCGAGACGACATCGGCGCTGCCGCCCACCACCGCTTGCAGCGCGCGTGCGCCGCCAGCGAAGTCGACGATCGTAATGTCCAGCCCCTCGGCCTTGAAGTAGCCCAGCTGTTCGGCGACGGTGAGCGGCAGGTAGTACAGCAAGTTCTTGCCGCCCACGGCGATAGTTGTCTTGGGTTTCTCAACGGCTTGTGCGCGAACGAAGGCAGGCGCGGCGAGTGCGGCGGCGCTGCCAAGGATGAGATGTCGGCGTTGCATGGGGCGGCTCCAGGTGGGGAGTGGCACTCTAGCCCAGCCACGTCGCCTCTAACATTGGGGCATGAACTCACGCACCCTCTTCATCACCGGCGCCAGCCGCGGCATCGGCGCGGCCACGGCCTTGCGCGCGGCTGCACTTGGCTGGGACCTGGCGCTCAACTACACACGCGACGAAGCGGCGGCGCAGGCCGTGGCGGCGCAGGTGCGCGCACTGGGCCGGCGCGCGCTGGTGCTGCGTGGGGATGTCGGGGTTGAGAGCGACGTGCTGGCCATGTTCGCGGCCATCGACGCGGAGTTCGGCGCGCTGCATGGACTGGTGAATAACGCGGGTGTGGTGGATGTCGCGTCGCGCGTGGAAGCCATGTCGGTCGAGCGCTTGTCGCGCATGTTCAACATCAACGTGATGGGCTCGATCGTCTGCGCGCGTGAAGCTGTGAAGCGCATGAGCACGCGCCATGGCGGCACGGGTGGCGTCATCGTCAACCTGTCGTCGGCCGCAGCGCGCCTGGGCGCGCCCGGGCAGTACGTCGACTACGCCGCAGCCAAGGGCGCCATCGACACCTTCACGCTGGGCTTGGCGCGCGAAGTCGCTACGGAGGGCATTCGCGTCAATGCCGTGCGCCCCGGGATCATTGAGACCGACATCCACGCCAGCGGCGGCCAGCCCGAGCGCGCGGCGCAGATGGCCCCGAGCGTGCCAATGCAGCGCGCCGGTAGCGCTGATGAAGTGGCGCAGGCCATCGTCTGGCTGCTGAGTGACGCGTCGAGCTACACCACCGGCACGGTGATAGACGTCACCGGCGGGCGCTGAACCTCAGACCAGGTTCAAGGCAAGAGCGCACGCGCGCGCGGGTCATCGCCCGATGCTTCACGCTGGCAACAGCCCCGGCGAATTTCATCAAAGGTGATGCGCTCCACCACCACCGGCGCCACGGCGTTCAAGACACCGAGCTTGAGCGCGGCGGTGTAGCTCAGGTCGATGACACGCCCGGCGACAAACGGCCCGCGGTCGTTCACGCGCACGATGACCTCGCGGCCGTTGGCCGGGTTGCGCACGCGCGCAAAACTCGGGATGGGCATCACCGGGTGCGCCGCGCTCATGGCAAACATGTCGTAGGGCTCGCCGCTGGAGGTTGGCCGGCCGTGGTACTTGTGGCCGTACCACGAGGCCAGGCCTTGCTCGCGCAGGGCGGCGTCGTGCGTCAGCGGCACGTAGATGCGGCCCAGCGCGTCGTACGGTTTGTTGGGCCCGCCCAGGCGAATCGGCTCGATGCGCGGCACGGCGTCGGGCACCTGGTCCAGGCCGGCGGGGGTTTGCGGATGGGCGCCGTCGCGTGGCGCCGGCTGCGTCTGCTGCATCTGCGGCGCGCGGCTGGCGCAAGCGCTGAGCAACAGCGCGAGACTGCACAAGGCGATGCTGCGGAGCTGGCGCATCTGCTAACTGGGTGGCGGAGCGGGGGCTGGCAAAACAGCGTGGCGCGACTGGCAAGAATCGAACTTGCGACGCAGCCTTCGGAGGGCCGCATGATATCCACTTCACCACAGTCGCACGCGTGCTGGGCATTCTACGGGCGCCCTGCGACACCAGGGCTGGCGGCGCCAGGGCGGGCGCGGCTCGCTCGCTATAATTCCGCGCTGCGCAGAGCCTGCGGCTGTGGCATCAAGACGCTGCTAACAAGGCAAAAGTACGGCCCCATTCGAGGACACCATGAGCGACCCCCACCAGCCCCACGCCGAAGAAAACCACGAAGGCCCGATCCGCACGCCCAAGCAGCTGATCTGGACCGTGCTGGCCTCGTTCGTACTGCCGGTGATCATCATCATCATGCTGGTGAACTACGTTGCGTCGGACAAAAAACCCGCTGCAGGCAGCGACGGTCTGGGCGCCGAAGCGGTAGCCAAACGCCTGCAGCCCGTGGGCCGCGTCGAGTTCAAGGACATGAACAACGCCGCCGCCATGAAGACCGGCCAGCAGGTCTACGAAGCGCAGTGCACAGCCTGCCACGCGGTGGGCGCGGCGGGCGCACCCAAGACCGGCGATGAAGGCGCCTGGGCGCCGCGCTTGAAGTCCGGCTACGACGCGCTCTTGAATGCGGTACTTAAGGGCAAGGGCGCGATGGGTGCGCAGGGCGGTGGCGACTTCTCTGACTTTGAAGTTGCGCGCGCCGTGGTCTTCCTGGCCAACAAGGGTGGCGCAAAGTTTGACGAGCCGAAGATGGCTGCTGAGGCGGCCAGCGCGCCGAAGTAAACCGCGCGGCAGCGCCTAAGTTGGAGTGGGCGCCAGCACGTAGCTGAACCGCTGCGCCATCTGCGCGAACGCCAGCGACTTTGGTGTCCAAACGCCAGCCTCGACCAAGTCAGCCGCCACGACGGTGTCCATCGTGTGCACCAGGCCGAAGCCGAGGTCGGTGCTGAGGAACAAGCGCCCACGCTCGTCTAAGCACGCTTCGCGCATCTGCGCGGCCAGACCGGTGTGCGAGCGCAGCTCCAGTGCAGCGTCTTGCATGCGCAAGCGCCACACGTAAGGCGCCGCTTCGAGCTGCACGTACACGCGCTGCGGCCCGTTCTGAAAGTACCAAGCGCCACGCGCGTCGGCCAGGTAGTTGCGCTCGATGAATTCGATGAGCTTTTGATGCTGGATACGGCTGCCCTTGACCTGCGGAAATGGCCCTGAATGCTGGATGCGATCGTCGCGCATGTACCAGTCGCCGCGTGCGTCGAGTGCGAGCCAGCCGTAGCAATGCGGCACCTGCGGCCACTTCTTCAGCGCTGCTTTGACGATGTCGTCCATGGCGCACCTTAGCCCATCAAACCTGCGCCGCCAACCAGCTGGCCACCGCTTGCGGCATGCCGGTGAGCTGGCCCGGAAAACCAGCACCCGGGAAGCCGCAGTGGCCGCCGTGTGCCGGCTGCCATAACGTTACACGTGAGCTGACTTCGTGCACCCCGGGCAAGGAGCTGCCCGGCACAAAAGGATCGTTGCGCGCATTGAGCACCAGCGCAGGAATGCGGATGCGCTGCAGCTGCGGTTTGGCCGAGGCGCGCGCCCAGTAGTCGTCGGTGCCTTTGAAGCCGTGCAGCGGCGCGGTCACGATGTCGTCGAACTCGTAAAGCGTGCGCGCGGCGAGCATGCGCGCGCCGTCAAAGAGGCCGGGGTGCTGCTGCAACTTGGCCAGCGCCTTGGGCTTCATGCTGCGCAGAAACATGCGCATGTAGCTGACGCGGTTGAAGCCGACTTCGATGGCGCGCCCGGCCGCCGCCAGGTCCACCGGCGCCGAGATGGCGGCCACGGCGCGTGCGGTGGCGGCGGCACTCTCACCCGCCTCTTGCGCCCACCGCAAGAGCGCGTTGCCACCGAGCGAAAAGCCGGCGGCCAGCAGCGGTGCGTTCGCGCGTGCGCGCAGGCGCTGCAAGATCCAGCCGATCTCTTCAAAGTCACCCGAGTGGTAGGCGCGTGGCGCGCGGTTGAGCTCACCCGAGCAGCCACGAAAGTGCGGCACAACGAAGGCCCAGCCACGCTCGCGTGCGACCTGCGCGCAGCCCAGCGCGTAGTGGCTGCTGGAGCTGCCTTCGAGGCCGTGGAACATCACCAGCATGGGCGCGTCGGGCCGCGGGGTCGGCAGCAAGTCAACGTCGATGAAGTCGCCGTCGGGCGAATCCCAGCGTTCGCGTTGGTAGGGTGTGGTGTGCTGCGGTGGACGCGCAGCAAAGAGAGCCGGCCAGATGCTCTGCGCGTTGCCGCCGGGCAGCCAGCGTGGCGCGCGGTAAGCGTTCATCAGTGCAGCGTGGCCGGGCCTTCGTGCGGCCCGTCGCGCGCGGCCAGCGCCTGCTCGGGCGCGCCCGGGCAGGCGTGGTGGGCCACCATGCGCCAGCCTTGCGTCGTCTTCAGGTAGACGTTGGTGGCCAGCACCCATGCCGTTTGCGCGCCTTCGTTGGTGCGCACGCTGATGCGCTCGACCAGATGGTGCACGGCCATGCCCACGGCGTGCAAGCGGTGCACTTGCTCGGGCACGACGGGCACGCCGCCGTTAGCGAAAATGGACTCGAACGCCGCGCGGATGGCCATGGGCCCGACCAATCGCGGCCCGCCGGGATGCACGCAGACGATCTCATCGTCGTCGGCCCACAGCGCCATCAGCTTGGCCAAGTCGCCTCGCTGCAGCGCTTCGTAGAACTGCGCTTCCACGTCGTTGGGTGACGCAAACAGCACGGCGGCGGGTGGGCGGCTCATCAGCGTATGCGCTTCTCTTGAATGTTAGAAGCGCCCGCGCTCAATGCGCAGCGTGATGCGTCTCACCGGCCTTGAGGCGGTAGACCGTGCCGCAATACGGGCACTTGCCTTCACCGGTGGTGGCGACGTCGATGAAGACCTTGGGGTGGTTGCTCCACAGCGCCATCTTCGGATTCGGGCAGAAGGTCACGCCCGGGCCTTGCAGGTCTTTGGCGGCGAGCTCGACGGTGGCTTGGGGCTTGGTCATGGCAGCCGCCTCAAACAGTGGTCAGCCACTCGGCGTACTTGGCGTTGCGGCCATGCACGATGTCGAAGAAAGCGGCCTGAATCTTCTCGGTGAGTGGTCCACGCGAGCCTGCACCTAGCTCGATGCGATCGAGCTCGCGGACAGGCGTGACTTCAGCCGCAGTGCCGGTGAAAAACGCCTCGTCGCAGATGTAGACCTCGTCGCGCGTGATGCGCTTTTCCACGACCTTGAGCCCCAGGTCCTGGCAGATGCTGAAGACGGTGTTGCGCGTGATGCCGTTGAGCGCGCCGGCCGACATGTCGGGCGTGTAGACCACGCCGCCTTTGATGACGAAGAGGTTCTCGCCCGCGCCTTCGCTCACGAAGCCCGAGGCGTCGAGCAGCATGGCTTCGTCGTAGCCGTCGTCGGTGGCTTCCATGTTGGCCAGGATCGAGTTGGTGTAGTTGCTCACCGCCTTGGCCTGCGTCATGGTGATGTTGACGTGGTGGCGCGTGTAGCTGCTGGTCTTGACGCGGATGCCGCGCTTCATGCCGTCTTCACCCAGGTAAGCGCCCCAGGGCCAGGCGGCGACCATCAGGTGGATGGTGTTGCCGCGCGGGCTGACACCGAGCTTGGCGTCGCCGATCCAGGTGAGCGGGCGCAGGTAGCCGCTTTCCAGCTTGTTTTCGCGCACCACCGCGCACTGCGCGTCCATCACCTGCTGCGGGGTGAAGGGGATCTTCATGCGCAGGATCTTGGCGCTGTTGAAGAGGCGCTCGGTGTGCTCTTTCAGGCGGAAGATCGCCGTGCTGCCCGCCGCCGTCTTGTAGGCGCGCACGCCCTCGAATGCGCCGCAGCCGTAGTGCAACGTGTGGCTCAGCACGTGGATCTTGGCGTCGCGCCACTCGACCATCTGGCCGTCCATCCAGATCTTGCCGTCACGGTCGGCCATCGAGGGAACTACGGGGCTCATGAGTGTCCTTTGGTTGCTGTGGGTCGCAAAAAGGGG